>CAYMID010000001.1:0-12063 GCA_964390625.1 uncultured Gammaproteobacteria bacterium
AAAAAATGGTCTGATTAAAAACTAAAAAATTGGCTAATATTCTATTTACACAAATATATGTACGCCGAAATTGCTGCCAATAAACGAAAGACCTTGATTTTAATCTCGATTTTCGTAGCCTTTATTGTGGGGCTGGGATTTGTGCTTCAACAATGGCTAGGCTATGGGCCAGAATCCCTGCTTATGGCCGGCGTAATTGCACTGGTCATGACATTGTGCAGCTACTACGCAGGAGACAAAATCGCACTCGCGACCAGCGGCGCTGTGCCTATTACAAAAGAAGATAATCCATATGTATATCGTATTGTTGAAAACCTGACCATCACGGCTGGTATACCAATACCAAAAGTGCACATCATTAATAGCCCAGCGCTCAATGCGTTTGCGACTGGACGCGACCCACAGCATGCCAGTATTGCCGTGACCACTGGACTTATTGACGCACTTGAAAACGAAGAATTCGAGGGTGTCATTGCCCACGAATTATCCCATATAAAAAATTACGACATTCGTGTCATGACCATTGTCATTGTGTTGGTGGGCGCAGTTTCTCTTTTAGCCAATTGGTTTTTACACTCTGGTTTTGGCGGTCGACGTTCCAACGATAACGAGAGAGGTGGCGGTAATATTTTAGCGGTTGTCGGCATTATTTTAATTCTGCTTTCTCCGCTCATTGCTGAATTAATCAAATTAGCAGTTTCGCGCAAACGCGAATACTTAGCCGATGCTTCGGGCTCGCTGTTAACGCGCTACCCCGAGGGTTTGGCCCGGGCCTTAGAAAAAATCCAGGCTTCAACCGCACCACTGGCTGGTGCGAATACGGCCACCGCGCATCTATTCATTTCAAACCCGCTCAAAGGACGTAGTATTTCTAACTTGTTCTCTACACACCCACCAATTGCCGAGCGCATCAAACGTTTGCGCGAAATGGGAACCTAATCTAGTTAGGCAACCAGCAAATCACTTTCTAAATTTATAATGAGGTCATCGGCAAATTTTGGACCAATGTCTGGATCAGCTTTTAATTGGCTTAGGAATGTTTCAAACTCGTACTCACGGTTCAAAACTTTTGCGCGTTTAAATGCCGCCCACACCACCTCGTCACTGACGCCAGTATGTTTGGCGATTTTTTTAATAAACTTACGCACAAAACGAACCTCTTTGGTGTATACCCAATTGTCATGTCTCTCTCCATTTTCAATATGCCCCAATTCAATTGCCGACGATTCCGCTGCATCTGAAAACCCTTCACGGCGCAAATACTCGGTCGTTAATTCTTGAGCCCACAATTCAGTTACGCCTTCATCAACCGCACGGAAACGATCGTTAACCACGGCCCCCACATTCCCATCAAACATCCAAACACCAAAGCCATTCATGCTACTTTTTATCTCGCGATTTATCGCAACCAAAACACCCGAGATACTATGTACTCGTTCATGAATAATTGTCTTGAGCAAATAACGCCATTTTGCTTGCGATTCAATAGAACTATGATTGTTTTTTATTTCTTCGATTAGCGGCTTAAATCGATCAAGGTTAAGCAAAATATAGTCACCGTACGGATCATACACTCCAGCAAATTTATCATCGTCAGTAAAAAAAATAGGCACTTCACGAACATCTGTTTCCGGTAGACCAAGCTTACGATACTCATCTACTAGTAAATTTTTAATTACTGAAAAATCAATTATCTCTTGCAAAGATTGTTCCCCCTCTGGAAAATTCGAAGCACTTTCTTTGGTCCACCACTGTCGCGCAGTCTCACGAATGTCTAAAACCCCTTCATGCATTACTTCGTATGTACGGCGTTCCATACTAGGTAAAAGATCGTAACAGTCCCGAAAATTCGGCCACTTTCGCGGCAGTTTGGACACTGGTTGGTGTTTCTAAATTAAGGCGCACGACTGGCTCGGTGTTGCTCGTGCGCACATTGGCCCAACCCCAATCGAATTTAAACCACAGTCCATCGAGCTCGGACACTTCCAGAGCTTGCGGCGTGTACTTTTCGCGAATCGCCGTGAGTGCTGCGGCTTTGTCGTGAATTTCAAAATTAATTTCGCCCGAGTGCGCGTATTTTTTGAGTGGGGCCACGAGTTCGCTTACCTTTTTACCTTCGCGCGACAACATTTGGAGCACATATAGCAACGACAAATCTGTGCATTCCAGATTATTAGTTTTACCATAATACAGATGCAGCGAAAGCTCGCACGCATAGGCCGCGCCCTGTTCGGCCATGGCTTTTTTAATACCAGCGTGCCCAACCGGACACATACTGGTACGGGCGCCAGCAGCTTGCCAGGTTTCGGCCGCAATCATACTAGAACGCAAATCGTACATCATTAGTGCACCTGGTTGTTCACGCAACACTTCGAGACCAAGTAACGTACCCACAAACGAAGCATCGACCACAGCCCCAGTTTCGTCAACCAAACCAATGCGGTCTGCATCGCCATCGAGAGCAAAACCGAAATCAGCATTTGTCTCTTTTACCTTGGCTTGTAAGTCGCGCAGGGTTTCGGTTTTAAGTGGGTTAGCCTCGTGATTTGGAAAGGTACCATCTGGCTCCAAAAATAAGTACTCAACTTCAATCGGCAGTTCGGACAACACGCGTGGCAGACTGACCTTGGCCATGCCATTACCCGCATCAACCACAATTTTCATGGGTTTGATGGCGGCAAAATCTACCAGAGATTTTAATTTGGCCAAATAATCCGGGTAAATATCGAGTTCAGTCACGGCACCCTTAGTTTCGAGTGCAGCGGGAATTTCGCCCGCGGCCCCATCGCGAATTTCGTCCATGCCCGTGGATTTACCAACTGGCAATCCTGTTCCCAATGTTAATTTAAATCCATTGTACTCGGCGGGATTGTGGCTAGCCGTAATCATAATGCCGCCCGCATGTTCTGGATAATGGGCACAGGCAAAGTTAAAGAGTGGTGTGGACACCAAGCCAATGTTCACAACATTGAGGCCCTGGTCAGTAATAGCCCGGATCACCTCGGCCTGAAAACCCTGGCTACTGGGACGCATGTCGTGCCCCACCACCACGCGTTGACCTGGCTGGACATGACCATTTTTCTGCAAAAAAACCGCGAACGAAGCCCCAATTCGATATGCCAAATCAACCGAAAGCTCACCCTCAACCAGCCCACGAATATCATAGGCCTTAAAAATGTGTGCCGGAAACATCATAAACTAGAAATTAACCACTAAATAAGGTATACTCATTGTATTAACAGGCTCGTCCCGTGTCAAACCTATGACTCCGCAAAAACTGATAGACAACTTCTCCACCCATCTAAAAAGCGTGATTGCCAGGGCCATTTCGTACGCCAGCTTCCTAAACCACGCCGTGGTCGAACCACTTCATTTACTCACGACTTTAGCTGAAGAAAAAGGTTCGGTGGGGGCCGAAATCCTTAAAAAGGGCGGACTTGATGCCGAAACGCTGCGCAACCAAGGCGCAACGTTAATTTTAGCGCCACAAGCCGGCAGCGCAGACAAAAAAAATCTTCCCGACCTTAGTCCTCATTCGCGCCAGGCCATGGAAAAAGCACTCCTCTTGGCCTACGATCATGGGCACAACTACATTGGCACTGAGCATTTATTGTACGGCCTGTTACAAACCGAGGACACCACTCTAGAAACAGCGTTTGACACTCTTAAAGTTGAACGCGACACTTTGCAGGAATATCTGGATGCCACGATTCACCAAGCTGGTCGTACTGGCGAAACCGAAGAGGTGGCCGAATTATTCTCGGAATTAACTCAGGCCGAAGATGGTGGCGAAAACCCATTGAACGGACCCAAAGCACGCTTGAATAAGCACCCAAAAAAAGAACGTGCGAGCAGTGCACTAGAATACTTCACGGTCAACTTGACCATGCCGGCGGTGGAAAAAAAATTAGACCCAGTCATTGGCCGCGACCAAGAAATTGACCGTCTAATCAACATCTTGTCGCGCCGCAGCAAAAATAACCCCGTATTGATTGGTGAGGCTGGTGTTGGAAAAACCGCGATTGTTGAGGGGTTGGCCAAGCGTATTGTGGCTGGTGATGTACCAGCGGTGCTGCGCCGCAAAAAAATTCTTTCGCTCGACCTCACGCTCCTGATTGCTGGTACTATTTATCGCGGCGAATTTGAAGCCCGCCTAAAGCAGGTAATTGATGAACTGGCGACTAAACCAAATTGCCTGTTGTTTATTGACGAAATTCACAACATCATTGGGGCTGGCTCAAACCAAGGCACCATGGATGCGGCCAATATTCTGAAGCCCGCGTTAGCGCGTGGCCAGTTGCGCTGTATTGGTGCCACCACTTTCGACGAATTCAAAAAACATATTAGCAATGACCCAGCCCTTGAACGTCGCTTCCAGCCGATTTTTGTATCTGAACCAAATGTGACTGACACCATTAAAATCCTCAATGGGGTAAAGGTGTACTACGAAAATTTTCACCAAGTTCAATTTGATGACACGGCGATTACCACGGCCGTTACCTTAAGCAATCGCTACATTCACGACCAATATCAGCCCGATAAATCACTTGATTTACTAGACGAAGCAGCGGCGGCAGTACGCGTGCACCAGCCAACCACGGCCCAAGACAAGGCTCAGCAAAAATTAGAGCACGACTTGGAATTAGCCGAAGCCGCCAAAAACGAAGCCATTCAGGCCGAAAATTTAAAAGCAGCCTTGAAACACAAGCAAACGATTGCGACTTTGCAGAAAAAAATAAAGGCCTTGGCCAAAAAAGCTAACACCACGAAACGCAAGCCAGCGGTCACGGCCGCAGATATTGCCGCGGTTGTAGCCAAGCGCACTGGTACCCAGGCCAAGACTATTTTGCGTGACGAACTTGATCAGTTAGCCGTGGTGCGCGCCGAAGTACAAAAAGCGATTGTTGGTCAAAGCGAAGCCCAAACCCTGATTTTCAAAACCCTAGAACGTGCATTTGTGGGCCTGAACCGCCCGCGCAAACCACTTGCTTCGTTATTGTTTGCTGGCCCTAGTGGGGTGGGCAAAACCGAGTGCGCGCGCCAACTGGCCACGGCCCTGTACCATGACCCGGCTGCGCTCATCAAGCTGGACATGAGTGAATTTGGCGAGGGGCACAGCGTGTCTAAATTATTAGGTTCACCAGCTGGCTACGTTGGTTACAAAGAGCGTAACCGCTTTACCGACGAAGTCCGCCGTCGTCCATATTCAGTGGTATTGTTCGATGAAATCGACAAAGCTCACCCTGATGTACGTAAATTACTGTGGCAAATTTTGGACGAAGGCGAACTAACTGATGCGAGCGGCAAAAAAACAAGCTTTGCCCACTGTATTATTATTCTCACAACAAACGCTGGCGCCCAAGCCTTGCAACAAGGCGACTTAGGTTTTGGCGGCAAAGCCAACCAAGCGCAAAATCAGCAGCGGCTTAGTTTGACCTTAAAAGAAGAATTGGGAGCTGCTTTAATAAACCGTTTGGACGCAGTGTGCCCATTCTACCCTCTAACTCAAGCCGAACTGGCCGCAGTGGCCGAACAAGCCGTACGCGAATTAAGTCAACAACTCCACTCGGCGCGACAAATTACCCTGACTGCTGACAGCGAAGCTGTTGCCAAAATTATTGCTGACCTGGCCCCAAGCGAACGCGGCGCACGCACAGTGCGTCACGCGATCGAACAACTCGTGCCTGACTTATTGTTGCCAGTACTGCGCCAACGGCGTGTTAAAAAACACCTTACACTGACCCACAAGGCCAATTCATTTGCATTGGTATGAGTCTCTCCCCCCGTGACGCCGAGCGCGCTCGCCAATTCCAAGCCAACCGCAGCCAAACTCGCCAACTCCGTCAAGGCAATACGTTGTTGGAATTGACCCAAGTACAAGCAGCGATTCGTCACTACCAAACCAAGCTAATTGCGGTACTCGACGCACACGACGAAGTTGGCGCCAAACAAATTGTCCAACAACTAATTAGTCTGCGCGCCACCCAATGCGCTTTGGCTATTCGTCACCAGCAAGAAATTGGTAGTTTAAACCAAACCACCGTCACTGCCGAACGCACCGCCTACCTGGCAGATTGCGCCCGCTTAATTGCCGCCATTGTTTAATATGCCTCGCTCGGCCCGCGAAACCTTAAATCCTTTTGAAGGCGCGATTAAGTCGTCGCTTACAAATGCTCTCTCGGGCCAAACTGGTCTTGACGCCGAATACATTACCACTAAACCCGAAGATTGGCAGGACCTATTGGCCCAAACCGCGGCCATCGCCGAGGATTACGCCCAAAAAATTAGTGCGCGAACTGGCGTTCGCCGACGAGCAGCCAGAACCTCATTAATTAAAAAATTTGGCAATAGAAACACGGACTCTCCCCACACCCCAACCAAACTAGAACTAGGAGTTGATGACAACGCCACTGATATTCTAACCAGTGCGCCACCAGGCTCACAAGCCCCATCCACACCAAGAGCCACACCAACCAGTGTTCCAGCCCCAACCGACTCGGCCACGCCACCTGCAGACGATGATTGGCAAGGTGAAGACCAAGGGTTACAACACTGCCCTTATGATGGCCAGATTTTAAATCCAGACGGCACCTGCCCGGCCGGTGATCACACCGCCCTTGGCAAAGAGCCTAAACAAGTCCCCTCAACCGCAGGAGAATCAGCCCAGACACCAACGGTCGGAGCTAACCCTAACCCACGCTTGGCCAACGCCTCCAACAATCCAAACAACACACTCAATGGCCAAAACAACACAACCACGACCACGCCACCACCGGTCCCGCCACAAGCATATGCCCAAGCAAACGCTGACCAGGAAGGACAGCAAAAAATGGCTGCCCTATCCAAACAAATCAGCTCGGCTCAAAATGAACTTGCCAAACTTAAAAAAGAATTAGATAGCACTGGAAATAAAGCCATCTGGATCCGCTTAATTTCTTTTTGCGGTTGCGCAACAATAGTACTCCCTATCATCACTTCGGGTTTCCTATTTCTTAATCACCAAAAAAAGAGTAAAATAGAAAAAGAAATTAATCGAGCTGAGGAGCAAATTCGCAATCTAACCGAAGCACGCAATAAGGTTGCTAAACAATATAACTTGAAAGCCTAGTTACTATTTTGTTTTATGGATAAAAAACGTTTGTTGGCGGCAGGCATTTTTTTGGTGATTTCTATTTTGTTAGGCTACGCGTTGTACCGTGTCTTTTTTGCGCCCAAGACACCGACCACTCGAACTGGTCTCACCGGCGCTCGAACCACCAGCACTACCGGCACGTTCCCTTCGGTTGGACAAGGCAACACAACTGGTCGGATTAACCAACCTAACTCCGGATTACCTACTAATGGCCAAACTGCGACTGGTCAAAACGTAACTGGCGGTAATAATGGGATAACTGACGGCAGCACACCGCAACCCCGAGTCACACAACCAGTTACCAGCCGCGTAATTGGTACAGATGTATCTAGTCAAGGTGGAGTGCAGTTCTACAATGCCCAAGATGGTCGCTTTTATCGTCTCGATAGTAATGGTAACCCTGTCCCCCTATCTGACCAGGTCTTTTACAACGTTAACAAGGTAACTTGGTCACCTAAGAAAGAAGAAACCATTATCGAGTACCCTGATGGTTCAAATATTTTTTACAACTTCAACACCAAACAACAAGTTACACTTCCTAAACATTGGGATGAATTTTCCTTCTCACCTGATGGTGGTAAAATCGCGGCCAAAAGTCTAAGTCTGGCGCCAGAAAATCGCTGGCTTCTGACCGCCTCGCCCGATGGTAGCAATATTAAGTTGGTTGAACCAATGGGTGAAAATGCCGATAAAGTAATTGTCGACTGGTCTAATAATCAACAAGTGGTCGCACTTTCGCGTACTGGCGAAGCCATGGGCTCTGATCGCCAACAGGTGTTACTGGTTGGCCTTAATAAAGAAAACTTCCGTGGTTTAACAGTCGAGGGACGCGGCCTCGAAACTCAGTGGTCACCTTCGGGCGGTAAATTATTACACAGTGTGTATAACGCTGCTAATGATTTTAAACCCCAGCTATGGGTAGTTAATGCTAGTCCAGATAATGTTGGTGAAAACCGCCGCCTCCTCGATGTAGACACCTGGGCCAGCAAGTGTGCCATGGCCGATGATCGTTTTGTGTATTGCGGTGTTCCTGAAAAACTCGACACTGGCTCTGGTTTTGCCCCTGACCTGGCCAATTCAACCCCAGATCGTTTATACAAAATCGACACGGCCACTGGCATCAAAACCGAAATCCCGCTGGATAATAGCCACACCATCGGGTCAATCAAACTCGATACTGATGGCAAATCATTGTACTTTACTGATAAAAATCAGGATGGTTTGTTTAAAGTCACGCTGTAATTATGAAGCTCCGTCAAATACTACTCATTTTTATCCCTGCCTTACTCGTCGTGGGAATTGGCTTATTTATTCAAGTGCTTAACTATCGTCCGCTTACCCTCAAAGAGGTGAATCAAGAAACGACTGCTTTTAAAATCCCGATATTACCCGACGACATTATTTACGGTAACCCAAACGCTGTGCACACTATTGTGGCCTTCGAGGATTTTAGTTGTCCTGCGTGTGCTGAGCAAAATTTAGCTCTTGGAAAATTACTGGAACAAAAACCAAATGCGGTGCGCATTGTTTGGAAAGGGCTGCCTGTGGCCACCTTCCCCTACCCCAGCGAAACTGCTCAACGGTACGCCTTTTGTGCGCACCAACAGGGTAAATTTACCGACTTCAAAAACGCTGCTTTTACTAACAAAGATAACCTTTCTACAGCCACTCTAAACACGCTAGCCCAAACCCTTAAGCTCAAAGAGGATTCGCTCCAAAACTGTTTAAACTCTCCCGCCACCACTCTTTACATCGAACGCGTTAAGCAATTAGCTGCCCAAATCGGCATCCAAAGCGTGCCTACTTTTTTTGTAAACAACCGACAGGTACAGCCAGCCGCCACCCCAGAAGCCTGGTCCGCTTTGTTGCAAATCTAATATGAAAAAAATATTAATCACTCTTTGCCTGGCGCTGTTGCTTTTTCCATCAATTTCCTTTGGCGCAAGTAATTTATCATATGGAGCTGAATGCAAAAGTGATTCAGAATGTAATTCTGGTAATTGTAAAGTGGCCAAAAATGGTTCAATTGTCGGAAAATCATTTTGTAGTTGTAGTGATAATACTTTTTCTAGTTCTGACGATGAATACTGTCGAACTGAATTCCAATCTAAATACCCAGACGCAAAAGAGGCAGCTTGGGAATGCGTAGAGGGTACGGCCGAATCAGGTGGCATAGACTATTGCCAAAACGGCCCAATTGCTGAATACCCTGCCGGACCACAGACTAATGGAGATACTGGTCTCGTTGACACAATCAGCAAATCATTGGAGGGCGCATCACTGACCGAAAACGAACTCGATGCCATGCTCAAAAAACCAGAAACGCGCATCAAAATCCCCGGTCTACAATTTTCTGACACCAGTGTTGAAAAAAACAAAGTGACTGACTCCAACGGAACCACGTATCTGGTTTTTCCGTTTTTGGGTGAATACTTGGCTGCTGTCTACAAATATTTAATTGTAATAATGAGCATTATTGCGGTAATCATGTTAATTGTCTCAGGTTTTCAATGGGCCATACCTGATGCGAGTGGTGAAAATATTAGCTCGGCTAAAAATCGCATTGCTGGGGCATTGTCCGGTTTAATAATTGCGGTTAGTTCTTATGTAATCCTCTACACTGTAAACCCAGAGCTCGTTCAATTCCGTAGTTTGCGTGTACAATATGTTACTGGCGTTGATTTAGCAGACTATAGTAAATACCCATCCGATCCTGGGGTTGATGATGCAGGCGACGTCCCATACAACCAAGACACGAAGGCAACCCTGGATAGTAACGCCATAAAGGCAGCCAAAGGCCAGGGTTGTGGAAAAAATTTAGTTCCAATCGCCGAAGCTTTTTCTGGTCAGACAATTTGCCAAGGTCCCTGTCACTGTGCTAACTTTGTCTCACGTGTATTAGTCCAAAGTGGTTGTGGCAAAGAATACACCAGTGATTCAGCCCCAAACTTAAAAACAAAGCTACTTAAACTGGGCTGGGAATTACACGAAGGTGTAGAAGGTGTTAAACCAGGTGATGTTGTCTTCTGGGGTAAATCGGGCGAACGTCCTGGACACGTTGAAATTGCCTATAATTCAAGTGGTTTTTCAATCGGCTCTTCCGTTAATATGACCGCCTGCTGGCAAGGTAAGGCTAAAGAAATTCAAAACAGCTGCGGTGAATTCTGGCAACTTGGGTACTATGGTGGTGAAAAAAAAGCTGGAATTGCTCAAAAATATGGCTATAATGGCAGCAAGGATGAGGTAAAACAGCAGTATTCAGCTTGTGTCGCCAAATTTAATGTTTGTCCACCATGGGGCGACAATCGCCCAGATTTGTGTGGTTATTGCGCCAAAATTGGACCAGCCGATCAATTTCACAAACCATCCAGCTGCGTCAGTCGCCAGTGTATCCAAGTCACCAAAGGTAAACGCTGGGGCTACTACCTAAAAAATCCAAATAATAACTAAGCTTATGTCTAAGGGGGAAAAATTATTCATCTGTTCGCACTGCGACGCTCAGTACCAAAAATGGACTGGGCGTTGTTTAGAGTGTAGTCAGTGGGGCACGGTTCAAGAAGCTGCACCCACTGCGATCGCCAAAGAGGCCAAAAAGGATGCCCGTCTAGCCGGCGCAACCCAAACGCGTGGACTCAGTGAAATCGCGGCTGGTAGCATTAAGCGTACTGTCACAGGTATTGGCGAACTAGACCGTGTCCTTGGCGGTGGTATTGTGCCTGGTAGTTTATTATTACTGGGCGGTGAACCAGGGATCGGCAAATCCACCCTCGCCCTACAACTGGCAGCCATTGTCTCCCCTGCTCTGTATTTGTCTGGCGAAGAATCAGCTGAACAAATTAAACTACGGGCCGACCGCTTGTTTAGCCAGGCTCCCAGCTTTAAATTAGCTAACGAAACCAATGTTGACGCGCTTGTTGGCGCCATTATGGCCGAAAAGCCGGCTCTGGCGATTGTGGATTCAATTCAAACCATTGCGTCGGACGAAGTGGCTGGCGAAGCTGGCAACCCCAACCAAGTGCGCGCTGCAGCGGTTAAGCTAATGGAGGTTGCTAAGTCCACGGGCACAGCCATTATTCTGATTGGTCACGTGACCAAAGAAGGGACGGTCGCTGGCCCACGTACCCTCGAACACCTGGTGGATACCGTGTTATACCTAGAGGGTGAACGCCACCACGCCTACCGTATTTTGCGCACGGTTAAAAATCGCTTTGGCGCCACGGACGAGGTGGGTATTTTTGCCCTCGAAGAAAGCGGCCTCACCGAAGTCGCCAATGCCTCGGCCGCCTTTATTGCTGACCGTGGCGAACCAATTTCTGGCAGTATCCTCACTTGTTTAATGGAGGGAACACGGCCCATGCTAGTAGAAATTCAAGCTCTCGTGAACAAAACCGTGTTTGGGTATCCAGTGCGCAAAGCGAGCGGGTTTGATTTGAATCGGTTACACGTGCTCGCCGCTGTCTTGGAAAAACGTGCCGGGCTGGCGCTTGGGCAATTTGATATTCACATCAACGTGGTCGGCGGCATTCGCGCCAGCGAACCAGCAGCAGACTTGGCCGTCTGTTTAGCCATTGCCAGTTCATACAAAGACAAAGCCCTTGGTAATGACTTGGTAGTGTTTGGAGAAGTTGGTTTGGGTGGCGAAGTACGCCGCATCACTCAAGCCGAAAAGCGTGTCAAAGAAGCCGCCAATCTAGGCATGAAACGTGTCATCACCGCCACCAGCGCCGCTGACAAAGGTGCCAAAAACATCAAAGTAATTGGCGTCAAAAATATCGCGGAGTTAATCACACACGCGTAATTTTGTAATAAAAAAAACCGACACATAGTCGGTTTTATAATTTAGGGAACGGGCTCGACGCATCATGCGAAGAGCCCGTGATTGGTGGGAGTGCCGGAGCACATGCGTGCTCGACGGCACAGGCCTTGGTCAG
>CAYMID010000001.1:12163-14026 GCA_964390625.1 uncultured Gammaproteobacteria bacterium
CCATAATCCTCCAACCCCGCTTTGCAGGGCGCCAAAAGACTGGCAAAATAATATCAAATTTGCCGCAAAAGTCAAGTTTTTACATGCACAGATCTTGTTTCGATTATTCCAAATGCACGGTCGCTTCCCACCCCTGCACCGTGGCCGTCACCTCGGGAAACGCCGAAAAATCAAAGCCTCGCGCCAAATCGCGGGCTTTTTTAATTAAATCACGGTCCTGCAAACTCGCTAATCGCAAGGACAATTCCCCACTCTGGGCAGTGCCATACACTTCGCCTGGACCGCGCTGTTCTAAATCATACTCGGCGAGCGCAAACCCGTCGAGTGTTTTTTCAAAGTACTGCAACCGCTCGCGCGATTTGACCGACTTACTTTCCGTAAACAACAAACAATACGATTGGTGAATACTGCGCCCTACCCGCCCGCGGAATTGGTGTAATTGCGCCAACCCAAATCGTTCGGCCCCTTCGATTACCATCACACTTGCATTAGGAATATTCACCCCCACTTCCACCACCGAAGTCGACACCAGAATATGGGTCTTGTTGGCCGCAAAATCCGCCATGGCTTGATCTTTGTCCGCGGCCTTCATTTTGCCATGCAGCAAACCAATTTTTAAATCCGGAAAAATCTCGCGCTGCAACCGTTCGGCCTCGGCCACAACTGATTTTTGCTCGGTATTTCCAGTAGTTTCATCGCTTTCCTCAATTAACGGGCAAATCACAAAGGCCTGGCGCCCAGCTTTAATGTGCGCGCGCATAAATTGGTAAGCATCGGCACGTTTGGCTACCTCCACCAAGCGTGTCTTGATTGGTTTACGGCCTGGCGGCAAATGTTTAATAATCGACACATCCAAATCACCGTAGAGCGCGAGCGCATACGAACGCGGAATTGGCGTGGCCGTGAGACTCAAAAAATGTGGAACAAAATCAGTGTTCATTTGACGCAAAGCCTGGCGTTGTCGGACACCAAAGCGGTGCTGCTCATCGACCACCACCAGTTGCAAACCGGCAAAGGCCACTTTTTCGGCCAAGAGCGCCTGCGTCCCAATGACCACCGCTACCTCGCCACTAGCCACGGCCGCGCGCACTGCGCGCTTGGCGCTGGCCAAAGTTTGGGGCACTGGCGCCGCCTGCTTGCCCGCTGGGTACGACAACAACGCCTGGTGACCCGTAAGCAAAGCCACTGGCACACCCAACGCGGTCAAAATTCCTGACACAGTTTGGTAATGCTGGTATGCCAAAATTTCAGTTGGTGCCATTAACGCCGCCTGTCCACCATGGTGCGCAGTCCAATACAAGGCCAGGGCCGCCACCGCTGTTTTGCCCGAACCCACATCGCCTTCTAGCAACCGGTTCATGGGCGTACTTTTTTCTAAATCCTGAAAAATCTCCCACGCCGCGGCTTTTTGGTCTACTGTCAACGTAAATGGTAAACGCGCCAAGGCGGCTTTGACCGGGGCAGCCACAAACGGCAACGCCTTGGCCTGCATCCCTGCGCGCGCCTGACGCACAGTTTCGGCCCGCAACTGCACAATAAACAATTCATCAAACTTAAGTCGTTCTTGCGCCGCGGCTAACTCGGCGTCAGTATTAGGAAAATGAATCCCACGCAAAGCCGTATCCAAATCACCCAAACCAGCCGCCTTCTTGAGCCCAGGTGGCAACCAATCTGGTACTGCCCCGATTGCGGTCAAGGTTTGTTTAACCAACTGGCGCACCTGCTTGTGAGTGAGTCCGGCGGTTAAATTGTAGTGCGGCACCAGTCGCGCCGTGTGCAGTGGTGCCCGTTCAGTTTTTTCGTACGCTGGATTTTTTAATTGCAACCCTCCCCGTTCGGCCGACACTGTTCCTGACAAAAAAA
>CAYMID010000001.1:14126-29026 GCA_964390625.1 uncultured Gammaproteobacteria bacterium
GGATTTTTTAATTGCAACCCTCCCCGTTCGGCCGACACTGTTCCTGACAAAAAAACCTCGTCGCCAGCGGCCAAACTCTTGGCAATAAATGGTTGTCCAAACCACACCACTCGCACGCGGCCAGTCTCGTCGGCCGCAATCGCCTCAGTAATAAACAAACGCACCCGACGAGCGCGTCGCGCCGCAATCGCCTCGATGCGCGCCCGAATAGTTACCGTAGCCCCTTCGGCCAAAGTGGCTACTGGCACCACTGCCCGAAAATCTTCGTAGCGTACTGGAAAAAACCACAGCAAATCACGCAGGGTCCGAATTCCAAGGCGCTGTAACCGCGCTCCCACCGCTGTACCGACACGCGGTAATTGTGCCACCGGAGTATCCAAATTCATATCCTGGATTGTACCAAGACAACAAAAAACCCGCCACTGGGCAGGTTTAACTAGTGCACTCGCTAAGAATCGAACTTAGATTATCAGATCCGCAATCTGATGTCCTATCCATTGAACGACGAGTGCCAAAAAGCCGCCTAACTATAGCATACGGCGGCCGGGCTGTCAACCTAGAGGATGCCCCACATCCGAGCGACCCGGTCACTCAGGGGTTCATCTTCGGTCTCAGTATCTTCGGGAAGATACTGGCGCAGAGTGAACCGCAGGTCATTGGGGTCATTGTCCAGTAATGGCAGACGCAACCGTGGACGCAGACTGGTTTTAGTATCAATAAACAGAGTCTGAACTTCGGGTGGGCGGTAAATGATAAAGAAATTGTCTAGCTCGCTCCACTCGTAAAAACGGTGCTGAATACCGACTCCGCGATCGGTTACCCGAACCACAACTTTGGGGGCTGTTTGGTGTGATTGCAAAAACAGCACCATGGCAAACAGCACAATAATCAAGGCGAACAAAAAATTCTGCGTCACCAGCGCATACACCACCAACGCCGCGCCCATTAGGCCCATGACCACGTACCAACGGCGCGGTCGGTCGTGCTGTTCGTACTCATTAACTTCCCACTCATGCAAAATCGCGCCAATTGCATCTGGGTCAGTAATAATTTGAGGCATACAAAAAAATATGTGGTAAGTATACCACATATTTGGGTCAGTTACTACAAAAAATGTGGACATTGCTGGATTCGAACCAGCGACCTTTGCAATGTGAATGCAACGCTCTAACCAACTGAGCTAAATGTCCATACGCAAAACTGTAGCATACCAAAACTGATTAATCAATACTCCTACACAATACGAAGAAGCGGGGTTTGTTGTGCAAACCCCGCTCTCCTCCTTCCTCCTTGCCGCCACTACCCCTGAATGAGGCGGGGGTAGCCCTTTACCATGGCCAGAAGTTGAGCGTTGCTGTAGCGCTTCCGGACAATGGCGCGCCAGTCATGTCCCGCGTACTCGGGCTGCGTCGGGTTGATCGACCGAACCCAGCCAAAATACGGCAGAACCCGCGTCGATTTAGTCGGGTTCACCCGCGTGTAGTGGATGATCTGACCATTGCCGATGCGAAACGACGGCTCGTTCGCCTGGTCCAAGGCGTGATACTCGTCGGCCGTGATGCGCTCGAAGATGATGCGGAATGCTCGCATGACATCACCATGCGACACGATGATGACACGCTTGTCCGCGAGCTCACGATGCAGCGTGCTCACGATGTTGCCCCGCAAACGATCGCAGACCGGAGCCATGGGCTCGCCACCCGGCAACGGCGCGAAGAGTAGATGCCTCTCGCGTTGAGTTAAATACTCAGCGTACCGCGCCTTGCGATCCGTATCGGTGACGATATCCATGAGCCCGTAGTCACGCTCCCGTAACTGGAAGTCCATGAACCACTCCGCATCCGGCAGACCCAGAAGCGCAGCTGTTTCCATGGCCCGCAGACACTCAGACACGTAGTGGCGGTCAAAGTGCGTCAGACCATTAGCCTTCAGCCACTCGCCCACAGCCTTGGCCTGCTCGCACCCCTTGTCGGTCAGTCGCCAGTGCGCGCTGTGCCGGCCCAAGAATTCAGGCGTAAAGTCCGAATCGTCGCCAGCCCGCGAACGCGAGTTGGCAACATTCCCCTCGGACTCGCCATGACGAACAAGAATCAGATCCCGTGGCATCATTGGCCACCTCCTTTGCTGTTGGTTGTGAATGAACTAGAGCCATTATATCAGACCATTTCCGGTCTGTGTCAAAATGTATCAAAATATGTATATACCAGATTTTACCATATTGTCAAGTCTTTACAAAATAAGGCAATTATATTATTTTATATGTGTATCTTATTTTATACATATGAAAAAATTACTGAATCAACTAGGTTTATCCCCTATTGAGTCCAGCCTCTACGAAGCCCTGGTCTCTGGCGGAGTCATGACAATTTCTGACCTAGCCAAAACTGCCCAACTCTACCGTCCGCAAGTATACAAATATTTACCAAAACTAATTGAAAAACAACTCGTTATAGAATCACGCCACGGCCGCCGAGTGGTATATAGCGCCGAGTCTCCCCGCCAACTAGAAAAACTAGTCGATTCAATTCATCGCGATGTAATGGATCAATTACCCGGGATCATGGCTATATACAACACCAACACCCATAAACCAACTGTCCAATACTTTGACGGTGAACAAGGCATTCGTCGTGTCTACGAAGATCTGGTTGCATCACTTAAAAAAGGTGATTCATTCTACCGATACGAATCACCACGCAACTACAAAGCCACCCGCAAGTATATTCCAGAAGAATATAAAATCCGCTTCCGTGACAAGGCCGAAGTTGACCGCTATATAATCACTAACGAGGTGACTAAACAGCATAAATCACAGCGTCTTGGCCGCTGGATAAAATATGTACCCACCAAATATGATTTATTTGATTACGACATCTCCCAACTAATCTACGGCAACAAAGTAGCATTTATCGACTTTCGCTCTCGCACCGCCACCGTGATCGAAAGCCCGATTTTTGTCGAATTCCAAAAGAAACTCTTCAAATTATTATTCGAAAAACTTTAATTAATGATCCTAAAATCAAGACCCAAACCACTGCAGACCACCAGTGGTTTGGGGGCAGCTCCTTCTCTGCCCCGGCCTCCTGTTTAGCGACCGAACTGAACAGTACGCTCGAAATCTCGCACGAGACCTGTAACACGCGGATCACCAGGATAACGCATCCCATGTTTTTGGGCCAGGATGAGCGCGACCATGGCCATAGCCAGGTCATGTCCGTAATGAGCCCGAACCTCGTGGTACGCGCTCAAAAGCTGATGAGTGTTGTTTGCGTCCACACGCACGAAGGGCAGGGCGACATCCAGGTAATCATTGGTGTTGAGTCCAGGCTGCGACCCAGAGGTACCGAAAGCTTGTCCTTGCATTGCTAGAATCCTCCTAATTGCATATCCTAACACTTTCCCAAAAAACCACCAAGTAGGCGCAAAAACACGGGTTGCCAAAAGCCCAAAACTGCGCTATACTGCGCAGTATCTATGGAAACTCGATCCATTAATTTTTTGCCTGACCAGCCGGCCGAATATACGCCGGTACCCCAACCCCCAAAACGCCGCCGCTCCCGTGTGGTCGTTTTGTTGTTCGCCCTACTTCTGATTATTGGTGGTTTATGGTGGTTGCGAGCCCAAGGTGCACCAGTGGACTCCAACAACCCTACGGCCTACGACCCCCTGACCCTAGAACCCAAAAAACCACGCAGCTTAATCCAAAAACTTAGCTACGTGGTCTTTAATCATGACCGCGAACCCTTGTTGGGCGAGGACAAAGACCGCATCAATATTTTGCTACTTGGCATGGGCGGCCCAGGCCACGATGGTCCATACCTGACCGACACCATTATGATTGCTAGTATTAAACCGTCCACCAAACAAGTGGCTCTGGTTTCGATTCCCCGCGACCTAATGGTTAATATCCCCGGGTATGGTTTTTATAAAATCAACCACGCCAATCATTTTGGCGAACAAAAACAAGCTGATTGGGGTGGTGCCTTTGCCACCCAAGTGATTAGCGACACCTTTAAAATCAAAATCCCCTATTACGTTCGTATTGACTTCAAGGCCTTTGGCCAAATTATCAACGAAGTCGGCGGGGTCAAAGTCGACGTTGAGCGTAGCTTTACTGACACGGAATTTCCTGCGGCCAACGATGCGTTCCAGACCGTAACCTTTGCCAAAGGAGTACAAACCATGGACGGAACCACCGCGTTGTCATATGCCCGCTCCCGTCACGGTAACAATGGCGAAGGCAGTGACTTTGCCCGGGCCAAACGGCAACAAAAAATTATTTTGGCCTTGCGCGAAAAAGTCCTTTCGTTTGGCACATTGCTAAACCCAGTGCGCATTAACAACATTATGGATGCGCTCGAATCACACCTAACTACCAATCTTGAATTTGGCCAGCTGGTTTCACTCGCCAAACTTGGACGTGAATTAAATACGGAAAACATTACTAACCTTGTGTTTGACAGCAGTGAAGGTGGCTACCTCAAAAATTCGGCCACCATTGGCATGCTCGAACCACGGACTGGCAACTTTGACGCCATGGCCGAAGCGGTTAACCAGATATTTGCGGGAACAATCGGTACCACGCACGTGGCCGCCACCCCAACTCAAGATGCTCCCCCTGTAGCCGGTGCACAAATCGAAATTCAAAACGGCACCTGGAATGCTGGCCTCGCTGCCCGTATTAAAAAACGTTTGACTGACGCCAAAATCGCCATCGGTGCGGCCACCAATAGCAAGCAAAAGCCAATTAGCACTAGCGGTATTTACGTTTTGAACACAAATGCCGCAGCTGGCACTGCCGAAGCTTTGGCTAAAGAATTATTTATCCCCATCAAACAAACGCCACCCAGTGGCATCACTGCTGCCACCAGTACTGATATTTTAATTTTGTTAGGCGACGACTTTACTGAATAATATGGCCACACCTGCTGCTAAAAAAGATTATAAATTGCCCGTCGTAGTGATTGTCGGGCGCGCCAACGTTGGTAAATCCAGCTTATTTAATCGCTTTTTAGAAGAAAAAAAAGCGATGGTGTCCGATGTTGCCGGAACTACCCGCACCAATAACGAAGGCGACGTGTTGTGGCGCGGGACGTACATTCGGGTAATTGATACTGGCGGTCCAGATAATGCCGAAAATGAACCATTTGCCAAAGACATTATTGCCCAATCAAAAGCGGCATTGGCCCAGGCCGATGTAATTGTAATGGTTTGCGATGCGGAAAGTGGCATTCTACCCCAGGAACGCGAATTGGCCCGCCAATTGCGCCAAACTGCTACCAAAAATAAAAGCGCCCTTATTTTGGCAGCCAACAAGTGTGATAACCAACGCCTCGAAGCCAACACGCGCGACCACGAGTGGTTGAGTTTAGGCTTAGGCTCGGCCCTGTGCGTGTCGGCCAGCAATGGTCGTGGTGTTGGTGACCTGCTCGACGCAATTTATAATCACCTTAAGAAACAACGCAAAACCCCAAAGGGTAAAAAAGCCGCCGCCAACGCCACCGAAATTCGCGTGTGTTTACTGGGCAAACCAAACGTTGGTAAATCTAGTTTGTTCAACAAATTAATTGGCGAAGAAAAAGTAATTGTCAGTGACATTGCCCACACCACGCGCGAACCATTCGACACCGAGCTGGTGTACGAGCAAGACAACAAAAAATACCAAATCACTTTTGTGGACACGGCTGGTATTCGCCGTAAATCGCGCGTGGCCGGACATTTGGAACGCGAAGGCATTAGCCGCAGTGTCGAGGCAATGAATCGCTCGGACATTATTTTGTTAGTGCTCGATGCGAGCGAATCACTTGCCACCCAAGATTTGCAACTCGGGGGCATGATCGAACAACACAGCCGTGGCGTCATTATTATTTTGAACAAATGGGATTTGGTAGATGACAACTCTGACTTAGCTCGCAACAAAATGAAGACGTTTATTTACAACACCTTCCCCCACTTGGACTTTGCGCCAATTGTATTTGTGAGCAGCAAAACCGGTTACCGTGCGCACCAAATTTTCCCCGAAATTATTGCAGTTGATAACGCCCGCAAGACTGTGTTGGAACAGCCGCAGATTAATGAATTTTTGTACCAAACCACGCACGAACATCGTCCGGCCCGTGGCAAAGGCACGCGCCACCCCGAAATTGTGGCCATGCGCCAACTGGACAGTGCGCCGCCAGTATTTGAAATTTTCATCAAATACCGCACGTCGTTGCACGCCTCGTACCTAAACTTTTTAAAGCGCAAATTGCGCGAAGAGTTTGGTTTTATTGGCACGCCAATCATTATTAAAATGAGTAAAATGAAACGTTAGGGCTATGAAGTTAATTGTTGGCCTCGGCAACCCAGGCAAAAAATACCAGCGCACGCGTCACAACATTGGATTTATGACGCTGGATTTTTTGCACGACGCTGTCGCCAAACGCACTGGGGCATCGGCTTGGCAAACCAGTCAAAAGTTTAATGCCGAAATTGCTGATTTTAAAGTCAAAAACGAAGCCGTACTGCTGCTAAAACCACTAACCTTCATGAATGATTCGGGCCACAGCGTACAGTTGGCCGCGCAGTTTTACAAAATTGCCCCAACCGATATTCTGGTAGTGCACGATGATAAAGATTTGCCGCTGGGCGAAATTAAATTACAAGCTGACCGTGGTCATGCCGGCCACAATGGCGTGCGTTCGATTATTGCTTGTTTAAACACCAAGGAATTCGGACGTTTGCGTCTTGGTGTGGCCAACGAGCAATTGACCGATGGCATGGACACAGCGGTATTTGTGTTGAATAAATTTGGTATTCGCGAACGCGGTGCAGTTAACACCATGATTGAAACTGCGGCCGAACAAATCACTGACTGGATCGCTCAATAATTTATTATTAACTAAGGAGGGACTATGACACCACTACAGTGTCTGGCTTTTTGGCCAGAAGCTAGTTACAAACGTTGGCAAGAATTATGCCAACAATTTGGGGCCGATGACTGGTGGACGGTTGGCGCCGAGGCCGCGACCCCACTACCGTGGTCGCCAAAGGTTAAGCAATCATTTCGGGTTTGGCGAAACCAGGCAGATGCAGTCCAATTTAGCCAGCAATTGACTGCCGACGCCATCGTCCTAATTACGTACTCTGACCCCGCCTACCCCAAGGGCTTGCGCGAACTAGCCCAACCACCACTGGCGTTATTTGTGCGCGGCCGCATTCCCGCTAGTTTATGTTTAGCCGCAGTGGGGACACGCCGCCCAACCGAATATGGGCAACGCGCTACTAGCTTGATTATTCCGCCACTGGCCCGCGCTGGACTGACCATTGTAAGTGGTTTGGCCTATGGTCTGGATGCACTCGCCCACCGCTTGACTTTGGACGCTGGCGGCAGTACGGTGGCCGTATTGGGAACTGGCGTAGACCGTGCGAGCATTCACCCGATCGGAAATCAGTCTCTGGCCGAACGTATTATTGCGTCAGGCGGAGCGGTAATATCCGAGCTACCACCGGGCACACCTGGAAGCAAAATTACGTTTCCATTGCGAAACCGCATTATTGCAGGCCTGTGCGACGTGACCCTGGTGCTCGAAGCCCCCATAAAATCAGGCGCCTTAATTACAGCTGATTGTGCCGATCAATTACAGCGCACCGTGGCCTGTGTGCCCCACCCCATTACCAGTGTGATTGGGGCTGGTGGAAATCACTGGCTTGCCACCCAAGGGTCGGTTATTGTCACTACGCCCGATGATATTTTGTTACAATATCCAGGTATTAAACACCGTAAAATTCGAAACAAAAAAATTATTATTGAGCCCCATTTGCGCGCACTACTCGAAGTAATTCCCAAAAACGGCCGACACCTTAACGAAATTATTCAGCAGCTTAATCAACCCATTGCTCAAGTCATGAGCATGATTAGTGAACTGGAATTGTCCGGGGCGATTGCTGATCTTGGCGGAAATCATTATGCACGGTGCTGAAAAAAAATTAATTATCTTGACCAAACGCCCTCACCTTAATCAACGGGAACGCCAGCACGCACCCAATGTTTTTGGGCATTTGCAAACTTTTTTGGACACACTTGATAATCCAGAACAAAAAATTCCGCACTATATTCACGTCACTGGTACTAGTGGCAAAGGTTCAACCGCAGCGTTTATTGCTTCGATTTTACGCACCACCAACGCAACGGTTGGATTAACAGTTTCGCCTCACCTAAGTACAGTGTACGAACGTTGGCAAATTAATGGCACCCCAATTTCGACCCGCGATTTTAACCGCGTCTACAAACATCTGGCACGCGCCTTTGCCATATGCGCAAAAGCTGACCCGGCCTTTGGTTTGTCTTTTTTTGAACTGTGCACAGCTTTGGCACTCACGTATTTTGCTGACCAAAAAGTTACTTGGGCTGTACTAGAGGTGTTTAACGGTGGTCGGGTTGACCCTACTAACATTATTCCCTACAAAGACGCCGCCGTAATTACGAGCATTGGGTTGGATCACGAACATTTGCTAGGCAACACTACCAGTAAAATTGCGCGCGAAAAAGCTGGTATTATTGCAAATGGTACACCGATATTTTGTGCAACCAACGAATTGAACACCAAAAAGACTCTGCGCCTGTTGGCAGCAAAAAAGCAAGTCCCAATTACATTTGTTTCTGCACAAAAATCATATTCGCTTCGTGTGATTGGTGCACACCAACAACGAAATGCAGCCCTGGCCGCGGCGGTAACTCGTACACTTGGCGTATCTGAAGCTAAAATTAAACGAGGATTACTAGCTACCAGACTTCCACTCCGTCTAGAAATTATCCGTCGCAAACCTTGGCTAATTTTGGATGGCGCACATAATCCGCAAAAGATTGCGGCTAGCGTGGCTGCGGTGCGGGCGCTTAAAATTCCTAACCTCAATTTGGTCGTGGCCTTTTCACCTCACAAGAACATCTCTGCCATGGCTCATAACCTGCTTACACTTAAACCGGCGGCAATTTATATAACTACTGGCCCGACAGACCTGCCATCTGCCAACCCCAAAGCGGTGGCTACTGCCTTTGGTCACCAAATACCGGTACGCTGTGTCCCTAACCCACGCCAGGCCTTGTACCTCGCGACCACAGCTGGAAACACCCTAGTGACCGGCTCTCTTTACTTAGCTAGTCACCTCAAAAAAGGCCTCTAAATGGTGCCAAAAAACACTGCGGTTGACAAACCGCATGTTTTTTTGCTAGATTAAGGCAAGTTTCCGCAATCACGCGGAACTTCAAATACAGGAGAAGTGCAATGCAGAGTAACGTTCAGGATGTCTGCGGTCGTAATGCAATCGTTCACCTCGCGGGCCTGCGTGCCCTCGGCTTGGACACAGCGACTTACATGACAGCTCTTCAGAAGGTCTTCGGTGACAAGGCACTCATGCCAACTGGCCTCGCGGAGTTCCTGGAGAGCCGGTACATCACGTTGGCACAGTACTGCATTCTCGAAACTGCGGTAATCGAAACATACGGTTCGGCTCATGGACTGTATGTGGTTGGGTCGCTGGCCCATCGCGTCAGCTTTGCTTCGGACACCATAAGTGACCTGAGAAAGAAACAAGTGGGTCTGAAGATCAGTAGCCCAGCCGTGGCCATGTACGATGTGGACAAAATCGCCCAAACCTTCAACGACAACAAGTGGTTCAATCCACTGGAGATGAAGGCCAGACGGTGCGTGTTCAAAATCGAGTACATGCCGCTCTCGGATGGCAACACGCGCACCGAGGTCGAAGACTTGGGTTCTCTCTACTACTTCGTCAGGGGTATGATGCACGGCATCAACCTGATGTGGGAGCAGCCTGACCCTAACCTGCAGCCGCGGTTCTACACGGTCAACGTAAAGCCCGAGGACGTGCTCGCCTTTGCGACACCCGATGTCCAGACAGAGTGGCGGGGACACGAACTGTTCATCGCAGGTGAAAAGTACGGCGAACTCGTCTATCTCACTCCGAACGAACGCGGTGACTTTCTGGGTCACCACGTTACTTACGACAAGGCCAAACCGGCCTATGCTCGTCTCGGCGTGCGGATTACACGCGAGTTCAAACACCCTGACAAGCTCGGGGAACCTAAGACTGTACTGTGGGGCAACGAAATCCTGCGGTACGACGAACCGCTCGCCAACCTGCTACGTCTGCGCTGGCACGCACCGTGGCGTCGACGAGTGGTTGACAGTCTCTTGCGCCCGTTCCTGAGCCTGGGTGTCAAGCGTGATCGTCGCCTGGCCTTGGCACAGCAGACTGCATCTGTGGCCGAAACCAAGGCCAATAACTACCACGAAGTCTTGGCCGGAAGCCATCCACCCGGGGTTGTCGATGATTTCTTCGCTGGTAAGCTGGTGTCAAAAGCGTACCAGACGATCGTGATGATCGTCGATATCGTGGGCTCAACTGCGCTACGGAGCAAACACAGCCCGTCAGAGTACATGGACATCATCACGAAGGTGGTTAGTGATCGCCTTCTCATCATGGGCAACAAGTACGGTGCGCACCGCTACAAGCTCATGGGCGATGGTGGCATATCGGTGTTCATTGACTTCAAACAGCAAGGGTTGCACCTCAAAATCAAAGACATGCTGACATTTGCAGACGAACTCATGCTCGCCTGCGAACAAGATGGCTATCCGGTCCGCGTCGGTCTTGCGATCGGTGAAGTCATCTGGGGCAACCAGACCAAACAACCGGGAGTTTTGATCTGGGAAGCTAGTGGTCGAGCAGTCGATGAGGCGGCTCGCCTCCAGGCCAAAGGCAGTCAACCCGGAGAAAAAGAAATGGACGGGGCGATTACGCACGGGTATGCAGCCATATCCCACGAAGCAGCCGCGCTTGCCCTGCAATGGAACATTCTCGATCAAAGTCAGGTGCGTCTAAACGGAAGAGTCCAAATCACGAACGGTGACGAAATTCCCTGCTTCCTTCTAGATCTTAATCCAACTAAGGAACGAACGACCGCACCAGGAACAGTCAGCCTCAGACGGGCCCGGACGGAAGGTGTTCCTGCAGCTGTTCGCGCCGCAACCGCACCACACCAGGTCAGAAAAGGTTAATTCTACGCTCTTTCCCACCTCTTACTGACGTGCTGCACCCACCCACTGTGCACGTCAGGATCCCAAGCCATTTAATTGTACTCAGTTGAATTGCTTGGTTTCCTTAATTGTTGTTCCACTTATGAAGACCCTGATTATTGTTGAGTCCCCGACCAAGGCCAAAACGATTGCTAAATTTTTGGGGAGCAAATACACGGTTGAATCCTCGATGGGCCATATTCGCGACCTGCCCAAAAGCAAGATGGGGGTGGATATTGATGGTGGCACATTTTTGCCATCATACTTGGTACCACGCGAAAAGTCCGAACTGGTCAAAAAACTAAAGGCTCTGGCCAAAAAAAGCAAAAACGTAATCTTCGCCACTGATGAGGACCGCGAAGGAGAAGCGATTTCGTGGCATTTGGCCGAAGTGCTTGGCATTGCCCCAGAAAAAGTGCAGCGCATGGTTTTCCACGAAATTACCAAACACGCGATTGAAGCGGCGCTCGAAAATCCACGCCCACTGGACCAAAAACTCGTGGATGCGCAGCAAGCGCGCCGCGTGCTCGATCGTTTGGTTGGTTATGAATTGTCGCCATTTTTGTGGTCTAAAGTTACGCGCGGCTTGTCGGCCGGACGCGTGCAATCCGTGGCTGTGCGCCTCGTAGTGGAACGCGAACGCGAAATCAAAGCCTTTAACCCACAAGAATATTGGTCACTGACCGGTACCTTTTCTCCAGCCAAAACCGCGGTCCAATTTGCGGCTGAATTAATCTTGGTCGGCGACCAAAAATTAGATAAGCTCGACATCAAAACCCAAGCCGAAATGGACGCAATTGTCGCGGCTCTTGATAAGGCCAAATACACCGTTAAAGATATTCAAAAAAAAGAAGCCAAGCGCACGCCGCCCGCGCCATTCACCACCTCTACTCTGCAACAAGCCGCTAACCAAAAACTCGGCTACTCGGCCAAAAGCACTATGCGCCTGGCCCAACAATTGTACGAAGGTGTGGACCTCGGCCAACACGGCAGCGTGGGTTTGATTACCTACATGCGTACTGACTCGGTCAATTTGGCCGCTAAATTTGTGGACGAAACCCGTGCCCACGTAGAGTCAACCTATGGCCCAAAATTTGTATCAGGCGAAGCGCGCAAGTTTGCCAATAAAAATAAAGGCGCGCAAGAAGCTCACGAAGCCATCCGCCCAACTGACCCGACGCGCACCCCCGAAATGATTGAACCATACGTGACCCCACAGCAACACAAATTGTATGCCCTCATTTGGAAGCGCGCCGTGGCCACGCAAATGAGCGACGCTGCCCTCCACCGCACCACGCTAGATATTGCTGCTTCGAGCAACCACACGTTCCGCGCCACTGGCCAGTCCATGATTTTCCCTGGCTGGTTAACCTTGTATCCCGAAGCAATCAAAGAAGAAATGTTACCAGAATTAAAAGCTGGCGAAGCGCTCGATTGTCACGAATTAAAACCCGAACAACACTTTACCGAACCACCAGCACGTTATTCCGACGCCACGCTCGTTAAAGCCATGGAAGAATTTGGCATTGGTCGCCCATCCACCTATGCGCCAACGCTGGCGACCATCGAGGACCGCGGCTATGTCACGCGCGACGAGCAAAAACGCTTGCAACCAACTGACATTGCCTACACGGTGAACGACTTACTGGTCGAACACTTCAAGGATATTGTGGACTACCAATTCACGGCGCAAATGGAAGCCAACTTGGACGAAATCGCCGAAGGCACCAAAGATTGGCAACCAATTATGGCCACCTTTTACGGACCATTCCACGCCAATTTAGAAGAAAAAAAAGCCACGCTCAGTAAAAAAGAATTGACCGAAGAAGCGACAGACGAAAAATGCCCCAAGTGCAACAACCCAATGGTCATTAAAATTGGCCGCTTTGGTAAATTTATGGCCTGCAGCAATTATCCAGAATGCAAAACCACCAAGCCAATTGGCGAAGAAGCTGACCTCGCGGCCGAAGCCACCGGGGAAATTTGCCCAGACTGTGGCAAACCACTGGTGCTCAAACGCGGTCGTTTTGGTTCATTCTTGGGCTGCTCCGGCTACCCAGATTGCAAACACATTAAAAAAATCGAAAAAGGCACGGGGGTCAAATGTAATGTCTGCGGCGAGGGCGAATTTGTCCAAAAGCGCAGCAAGCAAGGCCGCACCTTCTACAGCTGCAACCGCTACCCAGACTGCAAAAACCTGATCCCCAGCAAACCAACCGGCGAACTCTGCCCAGACTGCAAACACCCAATTGTCCTCGCGGCCAAAGGGGCCACGCGCTGCAGTAACAAAGAGTGTCCAAACGCCAAGGTTAGCAAAACCACCGAGGAGGCCTAAGGCCTTCTCTTTTTTTGGTTTGCGTGATACTGTAATTGTACTATGGTCGAAAAAATCCCTACTGTTGACGACCTTTTAACCCAAGTCCGCAGCTACGCGCCGCAGGCTGATTTAGATTTTGTACGCCTGGCCTACGACTTTGCGGCCGAAGCGCACAAAGGCCAAACTCGCAAATCAGGCGAGCCATACATCATCCACCCACTCTCGGCCGCTTATTATTTGGCCAACATCAAAATTGATCCCATCATTATTGTCGCCACCCTCCTCCACGACGTACCCGAGGATACAGCTGTCACACTCGAAGAGGTCGAAAAAAACTTTGGGAGCGAAGTGGCTGGCCTGGTCCGCGGCATTACCAAACTCGGCAAACTCAAGTACCGTGGCGTGGAGCGCTACATCGAAAATCTCCGTAAAATGTTTATTGCCATGGCCGAAGATGTGCGCGTCATGATTATTAAATTTGCCGACCGCATTCACAACCTCACCACGTTGGACGTGCTCCCACCGCAAAAACGCTACCGCATTGCCCTCGAGAGTTTAGAAATCTATGCCCCAATCGCCAATCGTTTAGGCATGGACGAAATGAAAGGTGAGTTGGAAGATTTATCATTTCAATACGTGTATCCCAAGGAATACGAGCGCGTCAAAGCGATCCGCGACCAAAAATTATCTGGCAAAGAAGGCTACTTTGAGCGTTTAATCGAAAAAGCCAAACACGAATTAGAATTAGCTGGCATCAAAAACGCCACCATTCACGGCCGCAACAAACGCTTGTACAGCTTGTACCAAAAATTACAACGCAAAGACAATGAATTGGCCAAAATCTATGACTTGGTCGCGATCCGTATCATTGTCCCAACCATTGCCGATTGCTATGCGGCGCTTGGTATTTTGCACAACGTGTGGAAGCCACTCCGTGGTCGCATCAAAGATTACATTTCGCAACCCAAACCAAACGGCTACCAATCCCTACACACCACGGTGTTTGGCGAAGATGGCGAAGTGGTAGAATTCCAAATCCGCACCCACCAAATGCATGACGAAGCCGAATATGGTGTGGCGGCACACTGGCATTACGACGAATTTGGTTCACGCTTGCCCAAAAAAGAAATCAAGTGGGCCCAAGAATTAGCCGAAATCCAAAAAGATATCCTTAACCGCTTGTCCGACTTAGAGGAAATGAAAGTCGACTTTTTGCAATCGCGCATTTTTGTTTTTACACCTAAGGGCGACGTAATTGATCTACCAGAACAAGCAACACCAATTGATTTTGCTTATCACATTCACACCGAGATTGGTAATAAATGCTCGGGCGCACTAGTCAACGAAAAAATGATCAGCCTGGATACCGAACTCAAGAACGGCGACGTGGTCGAAATTGTCACGGACAAAAACCGCAAAGGTCCTAGCCCAGACTGGATGGAACTGGCCAAAACTCACACGGCCCGCATGCACATCAAATCCGAACTCAAGAGTCAAGAAAAAAACGC
>CAYMID010000001.1:29126-44875 GCA_964390625.1 uncultured Gammaproteobacteria bacterium
CTCACACGGCCCGCATGCACATCAAATCCGAACTCAAGAGTCAAGAAAAAAACGCCCTCTCCCGCTGGCTCAAGGCTGTATTACCTAACAAAAAATAGCCTTGACAGAAACAAAAATATAAAGTATCCTAGAGATATTAGGGCTTCGGCCTCCGAGACTCCCACACCGCAAGGTTTGGGAGTCGATTTTTTATATGTATTTTTTGTATTCTTCTCTAAGATTTTCAAACACAGCCTCCTCTAGCACATCGACTTTGCGCAAAAGTCTCTTGTTACTAATAGTCCGAGCCTGTGTAAGTTTGACCCACACTGACCGCTGTCCCAAAAATCCAACCTGTTTACCCCTTGCCAAAACTTTAATTTCAAAATGAAACGGATCATCTTTAAACTCAGTAGTCGTTGGTAAAATTACCAACGAGTGCTTATTGTGAACTTTTACAACCACCCCAGGTCTCTCGTAGTTATTGTTTTTACCATCAATTTCAACGCCTAAATTAACACCAAGGGAACACCACCAAACCTCGCGGGGATGTGCATATACCAAACGTTGGTTTTTTTCTAAATTTTTTTTAAATTGATTCCAACCGTCAAAATCCTTATTATACTGTCCCTCCTGTGGCATAGATTAGAAAAATAATAATAATTTTTTGTGGAGGGGTAATTTTTTAATTTGGTGTTCGGCTGCACTCGCAGTAGCACGATCAGGAAATTCTTCTGAATACAAAAGCGTAACCGGGCGTCGGCTACGGGTGTATTTGGCCCCACGGGGCGAGGTATTATGTTCCATTACCCGGCGCGCCACATCGGTGGCAATGCCAGTGTATAATGTTTTATCAGCGCACCGCACCACGTACACAAAAAACTTTAGGGCTTGATTGCGTCCCATAATTCACCGACGCCAATACGTTTGGTACTCGAAAATGGAATCACGGCACGCCCCCCCACCGTGTTTTGGATGTCAGCTAATTTTTGCGTCAACTCTGATGGCTTAACCTTATCAACTTTGTTGGCCACAATAATTAAATCCTTGCCCTCGACCTCGAGACTGCGGAACATCTCGAAATCATCATTAGTCAGGCCCACATTTGTATCCACCAGCAACACCACTTTGTGCTGTGGATAGCCAGAGCGGAACAAATACCACTCAACAATTTTTTGAAATCGCTCCCGTCCTACTTTGGTTTTTTGCACAAAGCCATAGCCTGGCAAATCCAACAAATACAAATCACGATTCACTAGGTACACGTTGATTTCTTGCGTGCTACCCGGACGCGAACTGGAACGCGCCAAATCCTTGCGGTTTACCAACGCGTTAATTAAGCTTGATTTTCCGGCGTTTGAACGACCAACCAAAGCCACCATTGGACGGTGATCATCAAAAATTGCGTCTGTACCAGTCGCACCTTTAATAAATTTAGCAGAAGTAATTTTCATTTTACAGAAGCTTTTTTCTTTTTTTTCTTTTTATCCTTGTTTTGTGCGTTGTTACCTTTTGCCATAAATAAAAATTAAAGATAATTATAAAGTAATATCCATTTCTTCGAGGATGCGTTCGAGTTCATCACGACCAGCAAAACTAATTTCAATCGTACCATTGGCCCCACGCACGTGAATGCGAGTTTTGGCACCAAGGCGTTTTTCAAGCGCAGTTTCAGCGGCCAAAACATTAGGATCACGACGCACCGACCCTTTGCGCGCCTGCGGTCCACGCTTGGCCACGGCTGTTTCCACATCGCGCACCGAAACTTCATTGCCCATCATGCTGCGGAACATGGCGACCTGTTCTTCTTGGTCCTGAAGGCTCAAAATCGCGCGTGCCTTACCCGCACTAATTTTATTATCAATCAAAGCGCGCTGGATTTCGTCTGGTAACTGTAGCAAACGAATAGTGTTAGCAACAACCGGACGACTCTTCCCCACTCTATCAGCCGCTTCTTGCTGCGTTAAGTGAAACTGTTCAATCAAACGCTGAAACGCAAAAGCTTCTTCAATCGGGTTGAGGTTCTGGCGTTGGATGTTTTCGATGAGCGCGAGCTCGAGTTTTTCCTGCTCGGTCACGGTGCGCACCAAGGCTGGCACTTTGGCTAAACCAGCAATCTGGGCCGCTCGCCACCGACGTTCACCAGCAATCAACTCGTAACCACCATCAGGCCGTTCGGTTACGGTAATCGGTTGCAAGATGCCATGTTCTTTAATCGAGGCAACTAAATTCTCCAGCTCCTCGTGCCCAAAGTGCCGACGAGGTTGTTCACTGTTTGGTACGATTTCACTAATCGGAATTTGCCACAAGCGTTCGTGCGGTGGCACAGCTGGTGCACTCGGCACTGCTGCCGGCGCCGAGGCAGACTCGGTTGGGGGCAACGAGGCCGGACGCATTGGTTGCGCACTGATCAGCGAATTCAAACCTTTTCCTAGAGGCATACAATAATAGACAGGCCGTTACGCGGCTGGAGCCGGTTCGGGATTGTGTTTTTCCAAAACTTCGCGGACCAACCGGTCATAGGCCTTGGCCCCTTTGCCCGATGGTTCATATTTAAAAATCGATTGCCCAAAACTTGGCGCTTCGGCCAAACGAACCGTGCGCGGAATCACCGCGCGGAAAATTCCATTGGGGAAATACTGGTAAATTTCCTGCATTACCTCTTCGGACAACTTGGTGCGCTTGTCGAACATGGTGATTACTGCGCCCAAAATTTCTAAATTTGGTTTAAGGTGCTGACGAATCAGACCAATTGTTTCCAATAATTGCCCCAGCCCTTCCAGGGCATAATATTCGGCCTGCACTGGAATTAAAATTTCGTCCGCGGCCACCAAGCTGTTGATGGTCAACAAACCAAGCGATGGTGGACAATCAATAATAATGTAATCGTACGCGTGTTTAGCCTCGACTAACAAATCAGATAACTGGTGTTCGCGGCGCTCAACCCCAACTAACTCGATGTTGGCACCAGCTAAATCCGCGGTCGCCGGGGCCACACGCAAACCATCGTGCGGGCCATTCATTACAATGTCGTGGAAGCGGTGTGTTTTGGCCAAAGCCTCGTAAATCCCCCGCTCGACCCGGTCACGTGTCAGGCCAAGCCCACTACTGGCATTGCCCTGGGGGTCCATATCTACCAATAACACAAACTTACCCAGGTCAGCCAAACCAGCCGCCAAGTTAATAGACGTAGTGGTTTTGCCGACCCCACCTTTTTGGTTAACCACAGCGATAATTTTGGTCATAATGCCCCCAGTATACCCGAAATTGACAAGCCTCGCAACATAGGCTATAATCCTTCTCACAATCTAGGCCGATGTGGTGGAATTGGTAGACGCAACGGACTCAAAATCCGTCGTTCGCAAGGACATGTGGGTTCGAGTCCCACCATCGGCACCAATAAAAAACCAGCCTCAGGGCTGATTTTTTATTTCCACGTGTAGTTGTCAAAAACCCACTCAGCCAAATGGCGCGCGTCGTAAAAGCGCGCTTCATTATTTTCGGCCCCAAGCGACACCACATTAAGCGCATACCCCTCATCATTGGCGACTTGCATCGCAAAATTATAACCAGCTTCGGGAATAAACCCAGTTTTACCAACCTGAATATCAGCAAACTTGTGCGGTACCCAACCGGTTATTAACCAATCCGTATTCCACATGTGGATTCCAGCCGTGCGCGTGGCTCGATCAGCCGGGGCAATCGTAAATTCAGCCAACCTTGTGGCTGCACTAATTTCTGGATGTTTGGCGGCTTCGGCCACCAGCAAAGCCACGTCTGCAGCCGTACTCACATTATGTGGACTAAGACCACTAGGCTCAACCACGGTCGTATTGTGCATCCCCAAGGCCGCGGCCTTGCTATTCATTAATTGCGCAAATTCGGTTGTCGAAGCAGTTACGGTTTGGGCTAACGAAATAATACTGCGGTTAGACGAGGCTACTAGGGCCGCATTCCACAAATCCTTCAGCCGATATTCCGCTCCGGTTAAAATAAAGGGATCCTCGGCCCACCCCCCCACGGCCACGGTCGTGGTGGCCCAATCTGGCTGGGCGTCCAAAATCACCAGCGCGCTCAACAATTTGCTCAAACTCGCCAACGGTCGCACCGTATTAGCATTTTGAGCTAACAAAATCTTGCCTGTAGTTACATCGCGCACCAACCAACTAGCGGCCGACATCGTTTCGGCCGAAAACGTACTGGTGGTTACTAGGACTGGTTGCGGTAGAACTGGTTCTGGCGGCCGTTCAACCACTGGTTCGGGTGAGCTGTGCCACTGCCATGAGGCTGGCATGGAAAATTGTGCAAAAAAAGTGTGCAAAGCAGTTTGCGACAACCAACCTGGCAAAGCTAACACCAGGGCGCAGGCCACCAAAGCGCACACCGCTAAACCAGCCACCGCCAAACGCCACCGATCAGTCTCGGACACAATTGGTGGAGTTGCTGGAGTTGATGAAATTGGTGGGGCTGGTGGGATCGGCGGATTTACACCATTGGGAATATTCGTTTCCTCCATAGCTATACAGCTGACGCGGCTTCGCCATCCTCAATTACCGGAGCACCGCTAAGATGCGGGTGCTGGTGCAACGTCGCGTAATCAGGCAAATTAGTGACACTGGCCACACCCAAATGACGCAAAGCCGTAACTGACACGCGGTAGGCCGTAGCCAATTTATCGGTCGCCTCGTCCTCTTCTACCAAGCCACGCACCAATAGGTTGCGCAAAATAATCGCGCAATTCACCCCGCGGATCGTTTCTAATTCTGGCCGAGTAATTGGCCCTTGGTAAGCCACGACGGTCAAGGTCTCCAGTTGCGCCCGAGTCAGCTCGCCCATAATTTCTTGAGTTGTGTAGCGCTCGACCAACTCGGTGTGTTCTGGGCGCGTTACCAATTGCGCCTCGGCTCCTGTGTTAACCAAGGCCAATCCTGAATCTGGGTCACCATAGCGGTCAGCCAACTGGCTCAAGCAGTCACGTACGATAGATTCTTCTATCTGCAGCGATTTGGCTAAAGCCGCCGGAGTCAATGGTTTGCTGGCTACAAATAAAATTGCTTCTAATTGGCTTATAACAGACATATCAAATGCGCTTAATAACAATATCACCAAATAATTCATTCTGATCAACCGCCGCCGCTTGTTGTTTGACCAGTTCCAATAAAGCCAAAAACCCAACAATCACATCGGTCCGACTGGCTCGATCGGTTAGGGCAAAAAAATTCACGCTCCCCTTTTCGGTCAACAACTGACGCAGGTGGGCAATTTTTTCTTTCAAGGACACCGCTCGGTCAATCGTGGTGCGTGGCAATGGTTTTGGTGGTTTAAGGCGTTGCACCAAACGCACCATACTGGCGTGTAAGGTGGTTGGGGTGACATTGGCTGGTGGAGTTTGGTCCACCACCACCCGTACTGGCTCAGTGCGTCCATAACTCCGGAGTGGCGTCAACCAGGCTGCCTCCAACTGGCGACTAGCAGCCACAAACATTTTGTACAAACGTAACTGGTCCACCAAATTTGGACCATCATCTTCCTCGAGGGCAAACTGTGGCAACAACGCCTTGGATTTAAGCAACAATAATTTAGCCGCGATCACCAAAAAATCAGCTAATTCATTTGGGTCAGCCTCCTCGAGCGTATCCAAGTATTGCAAATACTGTTCGGTCACAGCCGAAATAGCCAATTCAGTAATTGGCATTTTGCGCTCTTCGACCAATTGCAACAACGCATCGAGTGGTCCGGTAAATTGCTGCAAAGCAACATGCATGTTAGCGGCGTTCAAACACAATAAACTGACGCGATTCGTACACTTTTTGCCACAATGGTTCTTTGAACAATTTAACTGGCAACGTGATGACTCGGTCAGCCCCACCGTTTGGGAAATTATCCACGTAATAGTACAGCGGACACGTGGTGGTGGCCGTATTATAACAAACAACTCGTTTGATCGCACCAAAATAATTACTGTCGGCCAGCTGGGTCAAGGCAACCGAACTAGTGGCCGCAGCCATTTGCTCTAGCAACAACGCGCGCTCTGACCAGCGAGCCGCAGGGTGCGAATTATGTTGATTGTAGTACAAAAATTGATTGACTGGCACCATGGCTGGCAATTGTGGCACACCAGGTAACAGCGTCAACTGCTGCCCATCTGGGTCAACCTGTTTAAACCACTCGGCCAAAGCCGCCACGCCCTTGTCTGGCTCGCGCCCCACCATCCGCGTGGCCTGAATATTTGGCTGATCAACAAACCGCCCGGACAAAATATTTGGGGCCAGGAATACTAACACCAACAACGCCGCGGCCTGATTAGAAATTTGGGGCCATTGTGTTTTGAGCCAATACCACATGCGCTCCAAACCATAACTGGCCGCCAACAGCAGCACCAAGTTACCAAAAAAATCAAACCCCTTGGATTCTTGCAACGGTGCGGCCCATACCGTAATTGTGGTCAAACCCATTAACTGCCAGATATACCCAGACAACCACAAACTGGCCAAAATCTTTAGGTAAGGTTGGCGCCGCCCTAACAACAAGGTCAGTACCCCCACCAGCATTAACAAGCTGCGGATATTAAATTCCAACTGCAGTCCGTAAGTACTAAGCCACGGCAAATGCAAAAAACCAAGCTGCCAATTTTCTGATCCAAAACGGTGGTAAGACCACGCCAACGGCCACCAATACCACGCTCCCACCAACAAAACCCCTAACCCAACACCAAGATAACGGCGATAGAATTTACCAGGCACAGCCGGACCAAACACATTATGTAAACCAATACCAATCGCGGCCAAGAAAAACCAAAAATAAAACACTAGGAACAATAACCCACCACTCAGCGCGTACCGAACTGTTTGCCAACGCGGCCACACTTGCGTTGTAACGTCGAGCACCAAGTAGGTAGTCCACAAAATTACACCCAAACCAGCCACTGCTTCGTATGGCTTAGTAATGAGTGCATCCCAATCCAAAAAAACACCGCCCAGTAGTATGGCTGACAAAAACCACGCCAAGGGACCCGGTCCTGGCACTGCGGCCCGGTGGCGCCAGTAGCGCGCCTGAACCCAGTACAAAGCACTGGGAATTGTTACCAAGCTCAAGGCTGTGGCTACTTTGGCCAACTTCACTCCGTTCCAACCAAACCATCCACCAATTATTCCAAACAACTGGAAAAATAAGCCTGGGTAAAATGGCGGTAAACCAGCGTAGGCAAAGTCAGCCCCTAGGTTATGGGCAAACCGCATGTACATCGCGGCAATAGTTACCTCATCAGCTTTGAGTCCCCACAGCAACAAGGGTAAACCATCGACCAGCACCCAGTAGGTCAAGACGCTGTTTACACCTAACCACAGGGGCCAAGCCCACAGTGGTGCGCGGCGGTACCACAACACCAAACCACCGCCGACAAACAAAAACCAGCACCACTTAACCAGGGCTAAATGCTGTACATCTCCGATGGTGAGAAGCGAGAGTTGTTCCATGCTTAATCAAGCACAGTGCGAATATGTAATTCTTGCAGTTGTTTGTCCTCTACTTCGCTTGGACTACCAACCATTGGCTCTTCGGCGCGTTGATTCTTTGGGAATGGAATTACGCCACGAATATTTTTCTCACCGCGGAGCAACATAATCAGGCGGTCAATGCCTGGCGCAAACCCACAGTGTGGCGGCGCACCAAATTCAAAGGCTTTGATCATGTGGCCGAATTTTTTATCAACGACCTCGCGACCATAGCCGGCAATTTCGAACGCTTTGTACATAATTTCTGGATCCATGTTGCGCACTGCACCCGACGACAATTCCAAACCATTGGCCACAATGTCGTATTGATAAGCGTCGATTTCGAGTGGGTTTTTGTTCAACAGCGCGTCCATACCACCCTGTGGCATGGAGAATGGATTGTGGGCAAAATCAACTTTGTTGTCGTCGGCATTCCACTCGTAGAATGGAAAATCCACCACCCAAGCCCAGGCAATCACATTTGGGTCAGCCAATTGTTGCTTTTCGCCCACCAAGGTACGCACCGAACCCAGGGCTTTGCATGCAACTTCCTGCGTGTCAGCCACAAAGAAAATCATACTGCCTTCTTGTGGCTGCAAGCGTTCACGCAATGTGTTCAATTCTTCGGGGGTGAAAAATTTCGCAATCGTGCCATCGAATTTCGCCTCGGCAAAACGCAACCAAGCCAAACCCTTGGCCTTGGCCCGCTTGGCCACATCGGCGAATTCACCATCAATTTCGGCACGAGTAAACGCCGCGCCATTTGGCACTACCAATGCCCGCACACTTTCGGCTTCGGCAAATACTTTAAAGCTCGTGGCTTTGGCCCACTCACCAATGTTTTGAATTTCCAAACCAAAACGCAAGTCTGGACGGTCAGTGCCGTATTTTTCCATGACCTCGCGGTATGGAATGCGTGGGAATGGTTTTTGTTGCACCACTTTGCCTGCTACTTGTTCGGTCAATTCTACGAACAACGGCTCCATTAAATTGAAAAACTCGTCCGGGTGCAAAAAACTGGTTTCCACATCGAGCTGATAAAACTCGCCTGGCGAACGGTCGGCGCGTGGGTCTTCGTCGCGCATACATGGGGCGACCTGGTAATAACGGTCAAAACCCGCTACCATCAACAATTGTTTATATTGTTGTGGCGCCTGCGGCAACGCATAAAATTTACCTGGGTGAATGCGGCTTGGTACCAAAAAGTCACGCGCACCTTCGGGCGATGATACGGTCAAAATTGGCGTAGCAATATCAATAAATCCGCGCGATTCCATAAATCCGCGAATGTGCGAAATCATTTTGGCGCGGAACAAAATATTATTTTTCAAATGTTCGCGGCGCAATTCGAGGAAGCGATACTTCAGGCGCAGTTCTTCGTCCTCTTCTTCTTTGCGCGCATCAAAAATTTCAAATGGCAATGGTTTGGCCGCACTAATAATTTTAATGTCTTTGGCCTGCACTTCGATCTCGCCGGTCGCAATGGTTTTGTTCACGGCTTTTGGGTCGCGGGCCACTACAGTTCCGGTAACCGAAATCACGTATTCGTACTTCAGACTCTCGGCCGCAGTAAAATCGCTCACCGTGTCAGGATGAAAAACCACCTGGGTCAACCCATAGCGGTCGCGCAAATCCACAAAAATCAAACCACCCAAATCGCGGCGCTTGTGCACCCAACCCGCTACTTTAACCTCCTGCCCAACCTGCGCAGCGGACAGCTCGCCACACGTATGCGTCCTATAGAACATAAAAAAGCCTTAAAAGCCCTCTTATCTTAGCAAATTTGGGGCGTTTGGCAAGCCCGTAAGGGGGCGAGCCAAAAACTATTTAAAATAGGGGGCAATGCGTTGACAAAACTTTAAACCCCCGATATGATTAAATTATGTATTTCCTTTGATCTAGATGAAGAGAATTTTGTGTTAATATGACCAAAAACAACAAAAACAGCCTTACGGAAGACCTAAAACCCTCGAATAATTTAAGACCACTCAGAAACCAGTTTTCTTTGGAAATAATAAAAAACATTCCCTCACTTTTGGAAAGAATAGAAAAAGATGCCTCAAATAGCTCCCGTATTAAGAATAAATTTACAGAGAAGACTTACGAGAAACTACTAAAAAAGTACAGTCGCATCCCCTTAGATACAGTGCAAAAACCCAAAGAACTGGTTAACCATATAATACAGGACTTGCTAGGAGGAGTGCCTTTGTGGCGCAGTCCAAATTTGCAATACAATGTGGGCGCAGCTGTCAATCGAGTATCTTCCACATTATATGCGCTTGCACTTGATTTAAACATTTTTAATATTAACGACGGTCTTGCTGGGAACGCGATTATCGCCGAGCATGCGGTCTGTCAAATTCTTTCTGAATTGGCTAATTTAGATCCTAAAAAAACATGTGGCTTCTTTACATTTGGCGGTACGGCTACAAACCTATATGCAATTAAGATTGCAATCGCAAAGATGGACCCCACTTCAAGACAGGATGGAGTTCCCAAAAATATCAATGTGGTCATAACAGAAGATTCCCACTTTTCACACCTAAATGCTTTAAATTGGCTAGGAATTGGTACCAAAAATGTTACCATAATAAAAGCCAATACAGGCAGGGCCAGCGATATTAAAGACTCAGAGAAGAAAATAAAAAGACTTATTGAATCCGGAAAAAAAGTTCCAATCATCATTATCAACGGAGGGACCACCTACGATAATACAATTGATGACATAGAAAAATTTTCCAGACTTATTAGTTCAATTGTAAAAAAATACAAGTTAAATTACAGACCTCACCTTCATGTAGATTCTGTAATTGGATGGTCATGGTTATTTTTCAAAAATTACAATTTCAAAAAAAATAAACACCGTTTTGACAGCAGAACACTTCAATCTATTTTAAAACAATACAACAAAATAAAAAAAATAGGATTAGCCGATAGCTGGGGTGTAGACTTCCACAAAGGAATCGGGTCTTGCCCAGTACCTTGTAGCATCATCATGATAAATGACTCAGGTCAGGCTACATTTCTAAAGTACAATGAACAGCCTGACAACCACCAAACCGCCAGAGAATTTAGCAAGTTCTCACCTGTGGATTATACCCTAGAGACCTCTAGACCGGCTGGGGCTCCGCTTGCGGCGTTGGGGGCATTACACTCATTCGGAGAGATAGGTTTTCAAAAACACCTAGGAAATTTAGTGCAGATGAGCCAACTATTCCGTTCTACAATATTTAAAAAACAAAGATCAGATTTTGAGATACTTAACGCAAGTTCTCAAGGATTTGTGACGATGCTACGTCTTATTCCACCTAATCTATTACTAACCAAGAATCCCAACAAAGGCCAGAAAAATAAAATTTCTCAGGATGCAGAAACTATAAACAATTATTTAAAGGAATTTTTTAAATTTGATAACGAAACAAGGATAAATTTTTCAAAAGGTGTGGAATACTCTTTTACAAGTAAATACTGCACAGATAAATCCGGTGTAAAAGTTAGTGCGTTAAAATTTTATCCAACTTCACCAAACATAAGTGCTACTGATATTGAAGAGGCGGTGGACATGCTTGCGTCTCAAAAGGATATTTTTGATAAGAATCTTTATACTAAAATTTAATTATGAGAGCAATCATACTTGCAGCAGGAAAAGGAACCCGCTTTAATGGAGCGATCAAAGGTCTACTGCCAATAGGTAACGAAACTTTAGTTTCCCGTCTCATTAGACAGCTCAAAACTAATGGCATTGATGAAATATATTTAGTAGTTGGCTATTGTGCGATAGAATTTTTAAAATCAATCGAGGGGGTGCGTTTTATATATGATAAAAATTTTGAAAGTGGACAAAATTCAAACTCACTGAAAACAGCATTAGACATTACTGGCTTTGAAGACACACTCATGCTTGATTCAGACATCTTACTGACGGATGATCTTATTCCCAAGATAATTAATTCGTTCAAAGGTGAATCAATCTCATTAGTTGATCTGCATTCATACGATGAAGAATCAATGAAACTTGTAATTGAAGGTAGTAAAATCATACGGTATTCGAAACTTGAAGGCATAGGGGCTGAAATTTGTTCAATTGTTACAAAGAAACAACTGCGGTCGATATATACGGATCTCGCTTCCGGTTTGTACAGATGGTGGGGAATCGGTCCCAATACTACTGGTTTTCATTTTACAGAAGCAGACCCTTCCTCTCGATGGTTTGATATCGACACCCCAGACGAATATTCGGCGGCAAAGATAGTTTTTCATTAATAAATTTTATGCAAAAATTCTACATCACGACCCCAATTTACTATGTTAACGACAAACCGCACCTAGGCCATGCATACACAACTGTTATCGGAGATGTTTTTGCTAGATACTACAGACAAAAAATGGGAACTGAAAATGTTTTTTTCTTAACAGGCACCGATGAACATGGTGCAAAAATTGCACAATCCGCAACAAGGAAAAAACTTTCCCCCCAGGAATTCACTGACCAGATTTCCCTCTTATACCAGGATGCCTGGAAAGAACTCAACATTAGTCATGATTATTTCTTCAGAACTACACAAACCTCCCACAAGATAATGGTTCAAGACATCCTACAAAAAATTTATGATAAGGGCCTTATCTATAAGGCAAACTACAAGGGAATTTACTGCGTTGGATGTGAAAAGTATTTAACTGATGACGAAATTAATAATGGTATCTGCCCCCTACACCCCTCATCCCCGCTCCTTGAGCAGGAAGAAGAAAACTATTTTTTTAAACTCAGTGAATTTACCGAAAAAATATTGCAGGCTCTTAAAACAAAAGAGTACAATATTTTACCAAATCATCGAAAAAATGAAATCATAAAAAAAATTGAGTCCGGAATCACCGATATATCTATCTCCCGAAAAGATGTAAGCTGGGGAATCCCTCTTCCGTGGGATAAAGATCACACGGTGTACGTCTGGGTAGATGCACTGTTTAACTACTATACAGCCACGGTGATCGCGCCAAACAGAGCAGAATTCTGGCCTGCCAGCCTTCATCTTATGGCTAAAGATATTCTTTGGTTTCACGCTGTAATATGGGAAGCATTTTTGTTCGCAATAGATGAAAAATTACCTAAAACCATTTTTGCGCATGGTTTTTTTACTCTCGATGGACAAAAAATGTCAAAATCACTTGGAAATACGATTGCACCATCAGACTTAATTAAAATATTCGGTACCGATGGAGTGAGATATTTACTTCTTACTTCGTTCCCTTTTGGAAACGATGGAGACATTAACATCTCAAGATTTAATGAAAAATACAATGCAGACCTTGCAAACGGTCTAGGAAATTTGATCTCAAGAGTAGCAAAGCTATGCGAAAGCTCTGGTTTTAGTTTTCAAAAAGTAATCAAAAAATACAGCTACACCCCCGACCCTGATATTGACCAAGCCATGGAAGAGTACCGACCCGATGAAGCAATAAAAATCATATGGGAAAAGATACAATCAATAGACCAGGATATTTATAAAAAAAAGACCTGGACGCTTAAGGGGGTGATTTTACAAAGCAATCTTGAAGAATATGTGTTAAATATTTTAAAGATTGCGGATGATCTTAAGCCATTCTTGCCAGAAACATCAAAAAAAATCTCAGAGACATTCCTCACTGGGGATATTAAAAAACCCTCCTCATTATTTGAACGTATTAAACCTTAGTTTATGCATGAATCCAACCCAATATCTGGTATTGAATTACCAGAGACAAAAGAGATTGATTGGGGGATCCTTATAGAAAAACTTAAAAACGAGACAGGATTTTATCCTGATAAAATACGTCAAATCGGGAACGGAGCAAACAGCAGAGTATTCAAGCTAGAAAATGAATCCCAAAAACCAATAGTTGCAAAATTTTACTTCAAAGACGACAAAAGACGCCTGGAAAGAGAGTACGAAGCCTGCCGTTTTTTAGCCTCACATGGCATCAGTGTACCAACTCCAATACTATACGATCAAGCAGACTACTGTGGATTTTACGGTTTTGAGGATGGCGAAGTTAAGACCGCAGAGTCCATTACAAAGTTTGATGCAGACCAATTACTCAATGTAATAAGCAAACTACATTCTTTTCCAGTTGAAAACCAAACCCAACCATTTAATCTAGCTGTTCATGCAGAAACAAACATGGAAGGCTTATTGCATGACACAGACAGACGAATTGAAGCGGTAAAGCAAGAGATAACCAAAAAAGAGACTCATCCATACTTTAAAGAGTTCCTTAGAGCTACAGGTATCCTTGAGGCTGTCAAAGACATAACAAGGTCGGTGATCGACCAGTGGTCAGGCGGGCCCTGGAGACTCCATGTATCAGATTTAAGATTTAACACAGGTGACTTTGGATTTCAAAACATTTTGTTTAGGACAGAGAGGCACCCTTGCTTGCTAGACCTAGAATACTCTGGTTGGGATGACCCCCTGGCAATGATCGCAGAATTTTCTACCCATGAGAAAACTCGGGGTATAGAGCTCAATCTACTGGATAATATTGTTAACGGATACTGTGAAAATATGCAACTAAGCGATTACAACAAAAAACGCTTATCCTTTATGACTAAACTATTTGATATAAAATGGTTGGCGCTTCTATTGAATACATGTACTTCCCCATATATCCAAAGACGCATGATTTCATCTAACACTGAATTATCAGCTGCTGATTATATACAAAGTCAGTTAAAAAAAATAGAAGATCGGTATGAAAAAATTAGACAGCTATAGACAGCAACTTCTCCTTGTATTAATTTTTTTCAGGGTGGGTTTTGTTTAAAAGTCACTGATTTATCAACTGGGTCAGGGAACGGATCTATTTGAATTCAAAGTGTCGGATCCTGAACACAAATTGACTAATGAGAGTCAGAAAATTTCAAGTATACAGGTCAATTCATGCTGCACCGTGCCACCTCGGCTGTACTCAAATAACAGCACAAAATCACCCATCTTGGATTTAGCGCCAATTTCATCCAAAATTTCACATTCCAGAGCAGGGGCATTGATTCGCCGAGCTCAATGCGATCTCTAGGAGGAAAAAAGTGGTTTTTGTTTTATGCAAGACCAATCTTATCATTCACTATGTAGATGCCCCCGTACGATACTGTGAATTTTGACAGGCATGTCTGGTGGCGGTAGTAAACCTGGGGCGTTTGGCAAGTCCTACCCTACCCAAACAAGACCCGACCCAACCCTGCGTTAGTTATCCACACCCTATTGACAAATTAGCTAAAACTTGCTAATTTTGCCAGCTTGTGCTATACATTAAGTAGTACAACCGCCTGGTTTACCCGGCGCTCGCTCTTTTCTCTTTTACAACCTAGCTTCATTGGAATGGGTTGTGTGGGTCTGGGTATACAGTCTAACGATAGACTAAATACCTGGACCCACACACTACAGGAGGTGCTTATGGTCCGGTTTCCCGTGATCCTGGCGGCACTCGCCACCTGGATCCTCGGCTGCGCGGCCGGAGATACCGGCGCGCCTTCCTACAACAACGCCGACGCGTCGCTCAACAGCGACACGAAGGCCATACCGCCGGGGGCCGATAGCCCCTACCCGCCCGACAACACCACCCCGGTTGCCAAGCCGGACGTCCCTGTGACGCCCGTGCCTGACACCGGCCCCGTGGATCCGTGCGCCGCTTGGCGAGCCAAGTCAGGCATGATGTACCGCTGCACCTACCTCAACGGTCTCAGCGACATCTGCCAGGTTAGTCTCGAAATCGGCCCGGAAAACGAATGTCTCGTCAACTGCGACCCCGCTCTGTACGACTACATCTCGAAAATCCGTCTGCGGACTGATGGTCAGACGTTCGACTACAAGACGGCGCAGGCCGACGAGTACGACACTGTCTGTGCTCCTACCCAGTGAAGCCTCTGTCTGCGGTGTGTCGAGCCCTCCTTTTCTCGACCACAGGTGAACCTTCGGTTCCCACGCAGACAGATGCTCCCGTAGAGTAATAAAGCTTTATTTATTCCTCTTAGGACTAAAAAACTCTCCAGATTCTAGAGAGTTTTTTATTTACTTACCCTTTTCATCGATCACTCCGAGGGCTATGGCAAGACAATGATTGATCCTCTATATGCTGTCCAATGCTGTGAGTCAAAATTCGAAGTGGAACATTGCTTGTCAGCACCAACAACGGAGCTGTCATAACACCCATACCCCACTTTGCCATCCGCATGTTTACAAGTACCATTGCACCAACCCCAATTATCCTTCACCTGAACACGTGGCTTAAAGACACACACCT
>CAYMID010000001.1:44975-66950 GCA_964390625.1 uncultured Gammaproteobacteria bacterium
TTGCACCAACCCCAATTATCCTTCACCTGAACACGTGGCTTAAAGACACACACCTTGGTTTTAGCAAAGTCTGTACCTGACGGCATCATAGCCATAACACGTTGTTGAGCCTCTGGTGATACGAGGGCGGCCAGTAAAGTTGTAGTCACGCCCATCTTTTCCGCAATCGTCTTGGAACAGTTGTATTGATTGGTGAATTCAAAGTAGCCGGCCTTGCAGCTGCGCTCCAAGTCACCGAAATGTTTATAAGTCTGTAGCACACATTTAGATGGTTCACCAGGAACATCATTGGCAGCACAATCTGAATCAACACCAACTAACTCATTGTTAATTACCTTGGTACGACAAGTTAGGACATCAATATCATCCAGCTTGAAGCTGCTAATTGACTTACAACGCCCAACCAATGGTTTAGCGGGCTCACTAGTGGCCTCGCAGAATGGTTTGTGATTTTTGTACAACCCGCTGCGTGTAAACGCCTGTTTGCCATCGCCCCAATCGATCGTGACTGTTTTGATCGGCATATGATCATCGTCGGCCGCGGCAAAGAACTGAATCACCGCTGGATAATTTTTGGACGCGATGATTGGATCAACAGAACCGTCATAGTTTGCGTCTTCCTCGATTCGACCATCACCATCGTAATCTTTTAACACTCCATTGCGGGCATTGACCGAGAAAGCGTTGAACTCGCCGGCAGTGCAGCCAACTTCGCTGGTCCCACTACAGGTAGCAGGGTTGAGCGAATAAATAACTGGCGCTGAATTTTTACCCTTTTCACCACTAACATCGGTGGTCGATGTTGGTGTTAGTAATGGGTAGAATTTGGCATCAGTTCCTTGGTAGTGATTATCTACGGTCGCCGAGTCAAGCATGGTCGCAACAGCTCTCTCGTTTACAATGCGCGCAAAAAATGAGAGTAAGTTTTCTTTAGCTCCCGCAATCGCCTCTTGTTTGCCAAAATTCTGTTGCTTAGCTTTGGTGGTTAACTGGGATTTAACCGATCCATCAACAGCTCCATTCAGAGTAGCACAAGGATCATCATTTTTCTCACTCGCAAAACCAGCTAACCCAAAGGCGCACGAATATGGCACACCATCATCAAGGGAGAGGAAGGTATAGGTACGCAAAGCCCAAGGATCGGCAATGGCCTCGGCCGGCAAACGCGTACTGCCATACGGCCCTTGCCTGGTTTCTCGTTTTACCGCCGTTAAATTTGGAAGGGCAGTATACTCAGGATTACCACGCCAAATTCTGTTTGTCCAAGCTTTATTCGCTGGCTGTTCAGTAAACAATTTACCCGGATCATTCACCTGTGCGAACTGCATGCACTGATTTTTTAACATCGCGACCACTGCAAATTTATACCCAACTGGATGATCATCCCAAATATCTCGATTCGCTTCGGAATTTGCCGATCCACCACTATAGTTATACACAGTCACTCGACGAGAAATGTAACCCAAGAACTCACCCTGGCTATTAAAGTCCATCCCAATCGCCAAGAAGTCACGCCAATTCATTTGACCGTCACAATTTGCGTCAACATCGTTTCTCTGATCCTGATAATTATACTTCACACTAAACGGATCATTTTCAACTGTTGGCAAATAACTTTCATTGGTCAACCCGGCCTGTTGATAGTAGGCAGAGATTGCTGGTTGAGCAAACTTTGGCACACACTTTACGTTTTCATTTTGGTTGCCCGGATTTGAATTAAAGATCACGGCGACATACCGACGAGCAATCTGATTACGACTGTCGGTAAAGGCAGCCTCCATATTTTTACTACTATCCAGGGCTTTTGATTTATTAAATGGAAAATCTTTGAGTTTTTCTTGATCTAACATATAAGTCCACAGGAACATTCCCTGCTTGTTGACTTCTGGCTTAAAGAAGCCAACTCCAGAAGCGGCCTCGTCAATCATTCTAACACCGTTAGGCCCAAGCAATTTTTCACCGTCTTGTTTAGCAAAGTTAATACACAAACCACGACCGTCCTTATCATTGTTAAACATAGCGGCAACTACCTGGTCTTGTTGTTTACCTTCGGTGTAAGCCATTGGCACAAAACAAACCTTTTCCAAATCAGCCTCGTTCATTGAACCTTCGTAGGAAGTACGGGACACATACCCTCTTTTGTTCGTTGGCGTTGTCGGCATTAACTGCTCGTGCATGGTTGGTCCAGGCGAGTAATACATGCTGGCAAAGGCGTATTTACCACTCTCCTCATAACTTTGTGCCTGGTGAATTTGATCAGTACTACAAAGTGACTGATCGTTAAACACTGGCGGATATATTGTGTCCTGGATATAGCTAAACTCTTCACTTTGATTAGGTGGCGTAGGCTTGGTAAACACCCGCGGTGGATGCATTACCGTGCCATACTCCAAACGACAGCCGTGAATCGCCGGAGCCAATGAGTACACGATCTTTATATCTTTTCCAGCTGCTTTGGGCACACCCCACACAATCCCCGCGTCTTCTTGTGCCATTACCGAGGCCAGTAGACCACCCTCGACACGCAACAACTTCGCATTTGGTCCCATGTATTTTTGAGCCCAGTACTCTGCAATTCCGTCACTTTCATTCGCATCACTGCCACAAAGTTTTGCGGAGTAGAGATTTTTATCGTAAGAAACATTAGGGTTACCACTATCACAATCATTAGCTGTTTTAGCATCATAATTTTTTGCTTGATCACCTTTTAACAAACCAGAATCTGGATCAAAATAATTATCGTACGTTGCATGTACTGCTGGTTTTTTCAACAAAGCTTGCGTTGCCAAACAGTACAGCTCGCCACCGCCAACACCACCGGCCACAGCAGCACCATCGGTGTCTGGATTATACCCAGCGTCCAGGTAGGCATTGTAAATATCAAACGACGAAGCCGAGGTTTCGATTGGTAACCAGGTCAAGCACGCATAGGTTTGTTTCTTTTCACCAGTGGCTGGATTTTGCACAATACCAAGCGGATTGCTTAAATCATACTCCAAGCAGAACCCGCGCTGACCAGCCCGCAATTCCTTGCGGTTCATTGGACTGCACGAACCAGCGGTTCCGCAGTCTGCATTGTTACGGCAAGGTTGACCAATGGTCGAGACCATACTGTCTGCGTCCTTACCACCAGCGACTGGTTTTTCCCCGGTCACACAAATACCAGCTGGTAATTTGGTTTGACTGGTTGGCCAATGATCCACCTGACCACTCTTATACGAAACTTTTTGGTACTCGCACGAACAAGCTTCTGGACCATTATCACCCTGGCAAACATTGGCCCCACTAAAGTCTGGTTTTTTGTTTAGGAATTCAACGCGCTTAAGTGGATTAGAGCTATCTGGATCCAAAACTTTAATTTCATTCCCTTGTGGCAATTTGCTAAGAGCTATCCCTTGGCCATATGGACTGTCTTTTTCTGGATATGACTTACAAATACCAGGATTTAAGAATTCCTTAATAGTACCAGCTGTTTTGTTGGTTACACTACTGTTAAAGCCACCACCAATTGGATAAATGCAGCGCGACTGGTAACAACGACCGCCCATGTCACCGCAAGCCGTACCATCTGGCTGCGAAACACCATTTTTGGTACAGGCAGCGGCTTCTGGATTAAGTGACAAAACTGATTCTGGAATTTCGTATGCCAGGTAGGACTTTAAATCACCCTCAAAATTAACATAGGTATAATCAGCAACTGGATATTTATTGAACAACGAGAATCCAGTATAATCAGCCGCTTGCCAATTGGTTGGGCGACCCAGGTAAACACTTTCAGTCAAACGTTGGTTTGGGGTTTTGTCAACCGTCACCCAATCCTCACAGGCGCCGCTTGGACCAAGTTTGCGGCAAGCCGAATACTGATAGCACAAACGTTTGGTTTTGCCTGTGATCGGATCCTGCACCGACATCGATGTCTTACAAGCTAACCACTCGCTACACTGGCGATCTCGGTCAACTTTAAGAATAATGTTAGCATCATTGGCGCTGTTAGAGACTGGCGCTACCAACTGATTATTTGCTTTGGCACTGGCCTCATATGTGGCCTCAGCACTAAACAATTTATTTGGTTCTTCGGTCTGGTTAAAGAGAACACACCCATTTTTTAGACTTGCCTTACCATCACACGCAGCACTACGATTACGGAAAGCGTCGTCCAAAATGGCATAATACGCTTTGCCGTTCGGCTGTTCATCAGACTTATCAGCGGTATCCAAAAGTTCAGTACAGTTATTAGCTTCGGCTGGACATTGGCCAACAAAACCCTTGTAATTCTGAGTTTTCTGTGACCAAATTCCAAATTCACCACCTGGCAAAATATTGTCACTGTAGCAAGCCACTTCGCCAATACCCTTGCAACTACCTTCCTTACCACCACAGTCAGCGTCAGCGTGGCACAAAGTACCATTGGCACACTTGCCAACCCCATCAATAAACCAACCACTTGCTTTGGTGTTATCGGCTAGTTGTAAATCTTTTTTGTACGAACACAACTTATTACCAAGCAATTTTGGATCACGAGCATAGCGGACTTCGCTACCAGAACGGTACTCGCTGCACCCTACCAAACCGTCACGACACAAAATTTGTGCGTATAAAACCGGATCATTGCGGAAATAATTAGTGCTATAACTGTAGGTAGTACTTGCAACGCTATTTATGTCATCGGTTGGCAAATTCTGAGTTTCCAAGGCGACTTTTTGGCAACCCAATTGACTGCCATCGGCCAAACGGAATTCCGATCGATCAGTCAAGAATACTGGTGTCGAAGTAGAGGTATCGGCTGGCACAATCACCGTGCTTTTAACCGTAGCATTATTTGGTAAAGTCTGACCAGCTTTTAGCTCGATCCGATCGACGAAACAACCAGCCTGACCAGCTTTAATAGTACAGGTACCCAACGTGATTGAGCCTGATTTAATAGCGCAAGCGCCTTCGGGGCCAGCACACCAAGCATTGTATGCAGTCGTATTTTCGGTGTCCAAAGTGTTGCGACTATCGTACATAGCCGAGCAACCAGCTGCTTGCGGACGACACAATTTTTCAAAGCCTGTCGCTTGGGTAACAGCTTTAGTATTAAGGTCAGTAAATGCACGACATCCCAAAGCTGCACCAGGGAAGGCATCAATTGGATTACTGTCGCAAGCGAGCGGTACTTCATTACCACCATTGGCCGCGCGCCAGGAATTTTTGATCAACGCCACCTTGTCAGTTAAGCGAGTTAAGATTACATTATCCAAATAATATTGAGTTTTTCCTTCTCGTACAAACACCAAACTTATTGGCGCGTCTGGATTTTGTGAATCCCCTACAAACTTAACTGGACCCAATCGATATGGCTTCCACTCAGCGCTGACAGACACAGACGTCTTTTGGTTTGTGTTTACATCGATTGTAAACAATGTCGGCACCTTTGCTTGAGTTAAACCAACGACCAAATTAGCATTATCACCACGGGCCCAGAATTGCAATTCATAACTTTCACCTTGCTTAATCGTACCCGTTGGGAATGTGTACATTAGGTTTGACGGATCGTTGCTGCTAATGTTAAGCGAATACTGACCAACCAAAACTGATTCTGGTTTAACAGTCCCATGATCCCAACCAGCCTTGGCTGCGGCCAACGCAGTCGGATCAGCACTGGCTGGTTCAAATGTACCGGCAGTAGATAAAACCGTTTGAATATTACCTACATTATTGCCCGTGTATGCACGGCAGCCATTGTACTGATCTTTGCGTGATGGACCTTCGCACGAAACTGACTCACCAGGGCGCGAAATAGTTTGATACACGCAGGCACCGTTGTTGTATATACCACCACCAACACAACGTTGGCACTGGTTATTTTTCCAGAAACCGCCACGCTGTGAACAAAGATCTGAATTATTAATGTCTGGGTCTGCAGCAAAAGCAGCTTCGGTCTTGCGAATTGAGTGACAAGCCGAATCAACCGTAACTGTATGAGCCAACAAGCGGTAGAAAATTTCACCCTTGTCATTGTAGAAGGCACGACAATCGGCGTCGGCTCGGTTAGCATTGAATGGTTCGTTAAGACCTAACTGATAGTTAGCTTGATTACACTTAGCCAAGAAATTCTGAATATTTGCTTTGCTGTCTGGAGTGTACGCAGGTGAACCAACGGGGAATTGATTATTGGCATTAGCTCCTAAATTGTAATTCGCGATAATACCCGCCTCATTGGCGCGCAATGGCAATAATTTATGCACCCGCAGCACATACCCCTGACTCACCGTCCCTTCCCACGTGTAATAAGTTTGCACGTTACTACCATCTTGAATTGGTTTTTCGCAATACTTAAGCGAAGAGAAGTATTCGGTAGTTTCGTTTTCTAAGTTAGTAAATTCCGTACAACCAATATATTTTTCTTCGGCTGGACAAGAAGTAGCCTGGCTTGGAATAAAGTACATTGGGAAGGCCTCGTTATCAAAATTAGAGGCTTCTTGTTTAAAGGTATCGTACCCAAGACATTGCTGGTCACAGCGGTTGGCGCCAATTTTAGCGGTTAATTCTGGTGACCCATCGGCTGGCTTATACAAACGACAACCAACTTCACTTTCCACACAGGCACCAGCAAACTTACCACATTGCTCATTTGGAGTAATTTTGGCTAAATCAGCTTCGGTTTTGGCATAGTCAATCACTGGTGTAGCTGGATTCGTATCGTAACAACCCAAGTAATCTGGTGACTTTTTGAGGTATACAGGCTCAGTACTCTTGGCGCCAGTGGCTAGTAATGGGAAGAAGGCAGTTGCCCCTTCAGCCGCCGGTGTACAAGCAAAGTTCTTAATTTTATCAGCAAAATACATTGTTTGAGCACGGCCAAACTCTTTGAGTGTATTATTTGCCTGAACACTAGCAACCCAGGCACCATTTACCTGCTCGGTACTATACGCTCGACAGCCAACCGCCTCTTGTGTACATTCCCCGTAATCCATAGTACGGGTCAAATACGAGACAACACTGTTATCACGAGAATTAACAAAAGTGCGGCAAGTGTTGAACTTTTCACTGCACGTCTGTGCGCCTAAACGCCACACATTTTTTTCTTGAGTACAATACCCGTAGTTGATACAGGCACCTTTTTCGTCTTTGGCCAAACAAGTGGATATATCAGCACATTCTTCACGACGATTTGGAGCGGTTTCAGTTTCTAATTGTTCGGAAATTACCTGGGTCTGACACTGAGCATCTGGCACCTTGAGCACCCAGTTTGGGTCAATCAAATGGCAGAACGGCTTGGTTACGTCTGGTATAGCAACATTACTACCTGGTTTACGAACACAATCTTCAAACCCAGCCACCACTTGGCCTAAGCGCCATGGCTTATCCGGGTCAGATTTAAGTGCGGCAATTTCAAAACCCAATGGCAAAATGCGAACCTTACGCATTTTTTGAATATTTGAATAGCAGTACCGCTTATCACTTAAACAGCCCTGTTTATCGCTATTTTCAGCCGCGCGAGTTGGGGGAATTAATTCGGCGTTTGGATCCAAAAAGCCTTCTTTTATCGCTTCGGCAATGGTTAATGGATTACCACCGCGAGCGCGATCCAAAGCTTGGCGTAATTGCGTATTGATTACACAGTTATTAACCCCAGCCAAACGACCATCCTCTGGACAGCTGGCATATTGTGCCAAAATATCATAGTTAGCGATTTGTGTTGGGATGCTGGCAATCAAGTACGAAAAGGCTTTTTCTGCCAAATCACGATTACGATTAATAGCCGAGCTGTAAGCATCAACCACCGATGAACCACTCCCATCACTGCCACCGGTTGGCAACAACCCACCACTCAAAACACTATCAAGTAATTGTGATGTTAAGGTATTCAAAAATACTGACGCTGCCATTGGGACAATCTGCAGAGCACCCGAACCATAAATACCGTTCAACTGGCTGAACGACAGTTCGGTTTGCTGCTTACTAGAAACCGATTCAGTTTCAGTTTTAATTACTTGAGCCGGCGTCTTTACTTGACCCGAAATCAAATCGGTCAATGGTTTAAAACCACCGCCTTCGGTACGTTCGGTTTGGGCGCCAGCCTGGGCAGCAGTTACGTTGCGGTCAACCCGAGCGGCCAAACCAAGTGCAATCCCAAAGTCACCCTGGTTAACGCGCAAAGAATTAGCGAAGGCTTGGCCAACGTCTTTACCTTGTTGTTTGTATTGTTCTTGAATGTTCCCCCAGTTAGAGGTTAACTGTTGGAAACTACAATTTGGTTGAGGGCCATTTTGGCCACCATTGTTATCATAAATACGACGCAAACTAACCTGTAAATACGCCTGCACTTTTAAATCGGGTGGTTTACACAGGTCTAAACCAAATGGTTTACCAAATTGATCAATAATTTCACCGGCGGTATTGCCAGCGACTTCGGCAAAATAAGCGCCAGCACCCTGCTGAAAGGCCAAAGCGCCCTGTCCCTTACCACCAGATGCAATATAGCGAGCAGTATCGTACGCGATTTTACGCATAAAATACGAGGCGCCGTTGATCAGTGAAGCCAATAACGAACTATACAAAGTGCTTTCGATTTTTTCCCAGGTCCACTTGGCGGTAAATTCTGGTTGCGTAACCACAAACTGTGCCTTGGCTGGCTGTGGCACTAACAAAAAGGCTAATAAATTGATGGACAAAAAAACACTCAGTAAACCACTGACCAACCAACGCTTACCAGAATCAGAGAATCGCATAGTTATTTGGGGGTGGAACTAGCACTTTGTTTAGCAATAATGTCTAGCACTAGTTTGCGGAGTGATTCGTCGCTTACCTTTTCCAAATCAGTCGTGGTAAAGCGACCAGTGGCAACTAACATGCGACGCAGGGCCGGAATATCATTAACCAATGTACGTAGATCATCGGTATTACTACCAGTACTGGTAGCGGCGGCCGCAGTACTGGTCGAAAGCAATCCGGTGACACTATTGTTAAAGGCATCGATTGTGCCTTGCATTGGATTTACCACGACACTAGTTGCCGTCGAGGTGGCTGGCAACTCGGCTACATCGCTACAGGTTTTACCTTCAGCGCAGAGAGGATTTGTACCCTTGGCAATTTCGGTGGCATCGTCAACTTTGTCCGAATCACTATCTGGTAAATAGGGGCTGGTCGAATACACGTATAATTCATCGTAATCAGTTAACCCATCATGATCCGTGTCGACCGCTTTTAACTGTGCCTGCTCATCGGACACTAAAACACTATTAGTAGTCGTGCCTTTGGGAGCAAACGGACCATATACAGTGTTGCGCAGCTGCAACATACCCAAACCAACAGCTAAAATTGCAAAAACAAGCATGAAGACAAAACCAATCTTCTGCTCGCGTGAAAATTGACTGACAGAATTTGTTTCCACCATAATTGGGAAACCGTAAAACACGCTTAGTATACCAAAATTGTCCAAACACGACAAACCCCTAATTTATTTCTGGGGAATGACAGTGGATAAGTCGGCAACTAAACGTTCCCAGTCAGTAATTGATAGTTCCTCGGCTCGCACTTTGGAGTTATGCACTACTCGCTCCAGACTTGCTTTGACCACTTCACCAGACACGTTAAGACCTTGGGTTAAGTTATGCCACAATTGTTTACGACGATGCGCATACCCAGCCCGTAAGATGCGAAAAAAATGTTCTGCTTCTGGTCGTTCTTTAATATCAGTAATCACAATTATTGCAGAATCAACCCGCGGTGCTGGCCAAAACGAACCACGCGAGACTTTGGTCACAAATCGCGGCGTGCCATAATATTGCACAGCCATGGATAACAATCCCACTTCCCCATCAGCCTCGGGCCGCTTTTTACCTGGGGCCGCGCAAATGCGGTCAGCGACTTCGGCTTGAACCATCACTGCAATCACGCTAGGCTGCGGCCGTAATTCCAAAATAGTGCGCAACGCGTGCGACGTGATTTGGTACGGTAAGTTGGTCAATACCTTATATTGAGGTGGCAACTGATACTGGTGTAAATTTTTCAAGGCATCACCCCACACAATTTCAATATTGGTACGCGCCTGAATCTGCTCTTGCCAATACGGTTGTAAATTTTGTTCAATTTCAAACGCGGTTATCATGGCTTCAGCCTGAGCGGCAGCAAATGTTAACACGCCAAAGCCTGGCCCAATTTCAATGATTCGATCTCCGGGCTTGACCGCTGCGGCTTCGAGCATGGCTTGAATTGGACGTTCGGAAATTAAATAATTTTGCCCAAAACTTTTGCTAGGTTTAAATCCATACCGCTCGCACAAAGCGCGCAAATGTGAAGGCACTAGTAATTCTGGTTTCATAAAGTCGAGGTAACAATTGTGAGTCCAGCGGCAGTGTAACGCATACTTGCATTCCATAACAGCCAGCCAGCGTTGGGAAATTTTTCCACCGCGTTAATTTGGGCGCGAATTTTGGCGGCATCATAGCGTGCCCCAATATGAAATGCTTGCAACCAAGGACGCACCTGTGCGCGAGCTGAACTAGTCGCAAAGTATGCCGCGCCCTTGGTCATACCGTTCATAATTACCAAACCCGGCGAAGCCGCTGGGTTTGGTAATTTTAAATGCCCAGGTGGATAATGCGAGGGATACATCATGGGCGAAATGTAATCAAATTCTGGCACAGTATCAACCAATCGCTGTCCAATTCCCATACCATCATGTCGTTCCATCACAAACCCAAATAAATCCGCGGATGTCCAGGCCGGTTCATCACGCAAAGCCTGGCTTACATATTGATAAAAATCACGCATCACTTCGTACCGTTGACGTTGACCATGTGTGTATACGACTTGGCTCATATCGCCATCTGACGGAAACCGCACGTAATCAAAGTTAATCTCGTCAAAACCCAAAGCGATCGCCTCGCGGGCAATGGCAATATTATAATCCCAAACTTCGGTCTTGGCAGGGTTAACCCAGGCCAAGCCCATTTTATCGCGCCAGAGTCCGCCACCTTTGCGTGCAAAGGCCCAGGCTGATTTTTTCTCAGCCAAAATTGGGTCCTGAAACACTGTTTGTCGCGCAATTACGTAAATATTTTTATCGTGCAACCGGTCTAACAGCGCTGGCACATCGACGATCACTGGTCGCGCGGTTTGTAACTCAGCCACTAATGGTATTTGACTTGGATACAAAATGTAACCAGTATAATCTTTGATATCAATTACTACGGCATTTAATTCGGTAGTGTCAATTAATTGTTCCAATCGCGCAAGAGTACTGCTATTAGCAGCAGCGGCAGCGGTCAGATAAATACCTTTAACCACACGCACTGGTGATTTAGTGCGCACGGCTGTAATTGTGGTGGTGGCCAGCGGGTCACCCAAAACCACAGTGGTGGTTTGCCAATCCCAAACCATCAAGACGGCCATTGCCGAAACCACGGCTACAGTAAGCAGCACACGCATACTACGAAATAATAACCTCGCCCTGACGCAACACGCGCAGTGGTTGACCTGGAATTAATTCCACAATTGTTGATGGACTATGTACTGGCAAATCACCGGCATCAATAAACCAATCAGGCTGCATCTTTTCCTGATCAAACATACGGCCAACTGATTCGCAATCATAAGGACTAGCCAAACCTGAAATATTGGCCGACGTTGACACTAGTGGTCTACCCAACTTCTGCACCAAAGCTGCGGCCAGCGGATGACTGGTAATGCGAAACGCCAATGTTTCATCTACGCCAACTACACCTGCAGCCAAATTTGTGTTCGGCTTAAGTGGTGCCACCACCGTAACAGCTCCAGGCCAATATTTACGGGCAAATTCATCGAGAGTTTCACTCCACGCTACATATTGTTTGGCCATAGCTACATCGGCCATTAATACTAACATGCTTTTTTCGGCTTGGCGTTTTTTGATTGCAAACAAAGCTTCAACTGCGACAGTGTTGGTAGCATCGGCGCCCAAACCATATGATGTTTCGGTGGGATAGACAATTGTTTCGCCACGCGACAAAGCAAGAACAATGGCTGGTACGTCCAAAGTTTCGGCTAATATGCGTTTCATACTAATTTTCGCATCAATGAATACAAGCCATGGACACGTGGCTTAAGGATTATCTGCCAGGCTGATGGATAAACAACTGCTCGCCCACCAAAACCAACCTTAAAACGCGTCACTCCGGCCAATGAATCATGCTTATGCCAAGTATACTCATGAAATGTTTCACTGTCTTGGCCAGAGGCCGGTGGGGCAATCCCCCAAAAATCATACTGAGTACAACCCCGTTGTTTAGCCACACCAATGGCGGCCCACTGTAGGGCTTGCGGAGCCATAACGGCCCGACCAGCGTGATGTGATGCGCCGTGTACGTAAGTGTACGTATCATTGTGTTGCATAAATAAGCCAGTCGCGAGGGCTTGGCCATTATGCCACGCAGTTAGTTGAGTGACCCCTGGAATTTGCAAAAAACCACGATAATACGCGGCTGGATAGCTAACAAAGGTGTCACGGGCTGCTGTTTCATGCATCAAACGATTAAACAAGGCCACATCAGCACCAGCCCTAACCTCCACGCCTTTGCGTGCGGCCAAATTAATGTTGTACCGTGTTTTGGGGTGCATGGCTGCCAGCAGCGCAGCTTCGTCTGTTTGCAAATCAAGCATCCACGTGGCTCGTGGTTGACGCGGTTTAACCATAGTACCCCCCAGTTCCCCGAGATCTAATTCGATCAGTGGATCAACGTGCCACCAAGCCGCGCCAGTTTGCTGAACCCATGTTTGTAGGTAGCGAGCCTCGGCTAGAGTCAAGGCCACTCTAGGGAAATACCACGAGAGCATGCCAATTTTTTGCGTGCCATAGCCAAAAATCGTGCGGCCACCCGACTCCTCGAGTGTAACAGTCGCGACCTGGCGCCCTTGTTTAGCCTGAAAATCAGCCCAGGCCTGGGACTGCAAAAAATCAGTGTTTGGGGTCAATTTCATACCGTAAACATGCCTCCATAATACCACACCCCTGTCCCCAGGCCCAGCCCCCTTGCCAATTCCCAAAGTTTGGGCTATACTCAGGGTACTTTTATCTAATTTTTATGGGTCTTCCATCAAAACAACGCACGAACCGCTCGAAGCGCGAACGCGCCGCTCACTTTGCTCTTAAGCCAAAGGCTGTCAGTAAGTGCACCAACTGTGGCGCCAGTATTCAACCACATCACGCTTGTGCTGCTTGCGGCCAATACCGTGGCAAAGCTGCCAAAGACGTTGCCAAACGCGCTAACCGCACTCTCCGCGCTCGCAAAACCGCCTAGTATGTCCAAACGGCACCTGGCTCGCTCCATTGTCATGCAGACCCTGTACCAATGGGATTTTAAAGGCCAGCCAACTGCCGCTATCCCCGCCATTTTGCAACAAACCATGGCGGAATTTGGCGCTGGACTGGAAGAAAACGACGACTATCTGGAGGCCACCGTTAATGGTATTTTGGATAATGTTGGCGCAATCGATGCCTTAATTACCAAATACGCCCCAGCCTGGAAAATTCAAGATATGTCCCTGGTGGATCGCAATATCCTGCGTTTAGGTGTGTACGAAATGCACTTTAGCCACGCGATTCCACCCAAGGTAGCGATTAACGAAGCCATTGAATTGGCCAAAACTTATGGTGGCCCTTCGTCAGGCAAGTTTGTTAACGGCATCTTGGGGGCCATGTACAATGACCTACCCAAGACCGACGAAACCCCTGCCACCCCTGCTGCTTAGTATGCCTATAGCCGCCTACACGGAAAAAAACTTTGCTGCCCTTGAAAAAATCATTGGGATTGAATTTAGCAACAAAGACCTGTTGGTGCAGGCCCTGGTTCATCGTTCTTTTTTGAACGAAAACCGCACCTTTTCCTTGGCTCACAACGAACGCCTGGAATTTTTGGGAGACGCAGTCCTGGAATTGGTCGTGACCAAATACTTATTTGAAAATTATTTAAATCCCGAAGGTGAGCTGACCAACTGGCGCGCTGCTTTGGTAAACGCAATTATGTGTGCCCGTGTTGCCCACGAAATCGGCCTCGAGCCATACCTGTTCCTGTCGCACGGCGAATCCAAAGACGTAAACACCAAGGCCCGTGGCTATATTTTGGCCAATGCCCTGGAGGCAGTCATCGGCGCCGTCTACTTGGATAAAGGCTGGGAAATGGCCGAACAGTTTGTAACCCGTTGGGTGATCACCAAACTTCCCGAAGTCCTAGAACTTGGGCTGTGGATGGACCCTAAATCACGCTTCCAGGAATCATCCCAGGAAATTGTCGGCATCACCCCAACATACAAAGTCCTGAACGAAGCTGGCCCAGACCACGAAAAAAGTTTTGTGGTCGGTGTCTACCTTGGCAAGGAAAAAGTAGCCGAAGGTCGTGGTACCAGCAAACAAGAGGCCCAAACTGATGCAGCCGAAAACGCCCTCCGCCTCAAAGCCTGGAAAGGCCCCAAGATTCAGATCATTGCCCGCAAAGCCAACGACCCGATTGGCTAGACAAAACTCAAAAAGCGTGTTACACTAATCACGCTTTAAATGGATCGGTAGCTCAGCTGGTAGAGCAGGGGCCTCTTAAGCCCAAGGTCCTGGGTTCGATCCCCAGCCGATCCACCAAAAAACAGCCTTTACAGATGGGCTGTTTTTATATAGAATTCGTGGGTTATTTGCCTCTGTAGTGTAACGGATAACACAGCAGCCTTCGAAGCTGTTGATCCGGGTTCGATTCCTGGCGGAGGCACTAATTATTCTCCACTGGCGCACCAGTAATTTGAATTGGCGCCTTGGTGGCTGTGTCTGTACCGGTGAGGGTGACTTTGGACACAAGTTGGGACTGTGAGGGATTCTTTTTGTTGACGGTGACGGTGAATGTGAGGGCCGCAGAATCAACGTTAGTTGGCAACACATCAATGGTCCAGCGCAATTTTTTCTTGGCCACATCATAGGTCACTTTGCCAATTGGCACCTCGCCTTTTTCCCAAGTCACATCGCCATACAATTCGGCCTCGGCCACCAAAGTGGTTAGTTCATGGAAGCTGTTGGTCAATAACCAGGTCACTTGGTGTTGCTCCAAACCGGCCGCATTAGTGGTGGTTTCGGTCCGAACATCCAGGGCAGTGTCTGAATTCAACGTAACGGGAACGAGGTTGCTCCGCACAATCACTGGCGCAGCGGCAGTGTCATGCTGAGCATCGGCCACAACTTCGATTGGTTGGCCTGGATAATTTTCCAAACTAGTTTCGTCTGCACCGCGAATTGGTAAACGCACATCAAAGGTTACGCTTTGGCCTGGCTTAAGACTAGCCAAATCAGGCACCTGTTTTTCGGTCCAAGTAATACTCCCCCGGCGACGGTCAGCGCTCAGTTGCTCGGCCACAATCGTACCGTCATTGGTGTCCTCAACCTTGGTCCAATTAAGCAAACTTTTTTGCTGGTAACTTGGGGCATCAAAACTAAGGCGCACGCGGACGTGTGGCATGGCCGTTTGACTCGTGTTTTTGACGGTCACACTGGCAGCCAGGGTGTCACCAGGTGTGGCACTACTCTTGTCCGCCGCCCCATTTACCGTTACCTGTGCTTGCAGCGGCACAGCGGCAACTGGCACTGTAGTCGAAGCCGCTGCCAACACGACTGGCTCGCCCTCGCCCACCTTGGCTGGCCAGTACAACAACCGGGCGTTCAGAGTCTGACTGGTTGCTTCTGGATTGGCTGCATACACACCGTTCAACGTCACTGTTTGGGTAGATGTGACTGTCTTGAAAGTCCAACGGTATGGCTCAATCGTGTCAGCCGCAGGGGCAGCGTCCTTTTTGCTAAAATCAAAACCAGGCTCAACACTTAGAGCCACGGTATTCCACGTACCAGTGGCCGCGGTAATCGCAAACGTATAGGTCGCGGGGTTGCCAGGTGAAACTGATTCTGGACCAGTAATCGCCACCGTTAGCGACGAACCCTGCAGCCGCACTGTTTTTACGGCGACTTTCTGGAAATCAGAGCTAAAATTGGCTGGTACGTAATTCAAAAAGGCCCGCATTGATTGGTCGCTATTCACATCGCCCCAAAACTTACCACTGACAGTTACCGTTTGAGTCGCACCTTCGTCTAGGGCGCCAAGGGCCCAATCCCCTTGTGGTCCAGCAACTGGCTCGGTTTTCTCGATGACAAAATTAGCAGGCCACCGCACTTGTAATTGGGTTTTAGTAACCGGGCTGCGGTCATTATTCGTATAGGTAATTTGATACGAAACAGTTTCGCCAATCATTACCTGTTCTGGCCCAGCAATCGCCAGACTAACTGTTTCGGCCACAGCCGTGCGAACTGGCGCACCAGTCAGCCAGCCACGCACATATGCGGTAAACACTGTGCCGCCAACCAACAGCAAAATGGCTAACGCGGCCAATAGCGGCGTGTGGCGACGCCGCGTAAATGTATGCATATCAGGCATCGAACCATCACTATTGGCGTAAATTTTCTCTAAATTTTCGGTCAAAACTGAGTCAGACGAGGTTGGCTCGGACTTTTTCCCCCCTAACCGTTTGTGTTGAAAATGCGGAGCGACAGGCTTGGGCATATTAGAAACGCTTCATTACCACCCCCATTACCTGATCTGTCTCTAGTGCAGCGGTAAACATCGCCCCATTAGCCCGCAATTCGACCTTGTCATTTAAACGCCACACTGGTCGCCACCCACTTGGGTAGATTACTTGGGTATGAATTTCTGGTTCACTGCCTGATTGTTTTTGCCATAATAAACTATACCGCGACACATCTTCACCATTACCAAGTTTATCCGCCGCGGCGCTGTTTACTTTTTGTGGACCAAGAACTTTGAACGGTACTTTATATTTAAACCACACCTCCGAAGTCTCGCCAGCTTTGGTCACAACCCAATTACCAAATACAGTTTTACCAAATTCACTAGTAATGCGTGTTCCACTCCCCACGTGAACACCTAATTCCTTTTCATGCGTTGTTAAATCAACATCATCTTTGTACCATTTTTCCGGAACCAAAAATGACTCTTCGGCCGGATACACAAACCCACCTGCATCAAGCAGCTTAGCCCCAGCCGGAACATACGCCCGCACATAGTTAATATTATCGCCGCCATAATATTGTTCGCCTGGCTGACCAGTATGCTCTCGCCGTACAATTAAAGTGCCGATCACACTTCCGTCTGGTTGAATTGCAGCCTCGTGTTCCATGGTTTGTCGCACTCGCACATCGGTCTTACCACCACCGACATTAGTGTTTACTACCATCACATAGTCCTGCCCTGAAACCGGCTTAGCAATCTCACCAGTCCAACCAAATTGCTGCCACTGCGCCTGTACCCCAGCGTCACGCGTATACACCTGGACTTCTTTTTGCTGCAAGGCCGCGTTTAGTTCAGTAACTAATGACAAAATTTGGGCTGGACTAATTTTTTGGACACTACTAATTAAACTACCCAAAATATCGCCCAAAACTGCTTTTGGCTGATTCGTTGATTTATCATAACCACTTTCTACATAATCTTGCAAAACAGCCAAACCTTTGTCAGCATCAACGGTAACGCCAAATTTTTGACTATCCACTGGACCGAGTACTTTTAGTACCCGCCCTAACACGGTCGCATTAATCGCAATTACCCCATCCACCGTGGTACCACGACTATGTTGGTAGAACCAAGCCATTTTTTGGGCACTGGCCGGAAAATCCGGAAACCAGTTACCGTCTTGAAATTCCCAACGGTAATTAATCAATTGCAGTGGCAGCGGTGGCTTTAAGTATGTGTCTAACTGACCCTTAACATCGTACGTACCGCCTGGTGGCAAATCGATATTTTTGATTGTGCCTTTTTGTAAATCTAATACCGCAAAACTTCCCACAAATCCACCGGTTGGACGAGCTTCGTGATTATTTTGGAACAACACCAGATAACGACGTAAATCATTACTACCAAGCATGGTCTCTAGCCCACCCAAAACTGAGGCCAGTGACTGCATGTCATGAGTGAATGAACGGTACAACTGCTTAAAATCCTTAAATGATTGCTGGTATTCGTTCGGCAAGGTTGCTGGATCAACCTGGTCTAATTCGGTTAAAGCCTGCTGATACTGCGGTACAGCACCTCTAATATGATTCCGCATAATAGCCAAGCGATCGACTATATATGGCGTGTCGGTGGCAGTGGCAGCCTCAATCCCCTTGACTAAATACGCATTACCCAGTGCAACTTCGTGACCAGCCGAAAGCAAATGTTGCCGACTGCGCACTTGCGGACCCACCACGGGCAATAAACTCCCCACATACACCAAGGCGCGGTGTTCTTTTTCTAAAATCTGTTCGGCCTGGCCAAAAGATTTCAAGGCTGCATTTAAATCGTGCTGCGCTTGGGGCAAATCAGTGTGCAGGGCCGCCACGGTGGAAGATTGTAATGACAAAAAAGCGTTAGTACTCTCCTCTACCACACGGTTGGCGTCAGCTTTAAGTTTTTGCACATAGCCCACGGTTGGGTATGGTAATCCGACCAGCAATGTGAGGGCAATCGTAGTCAAGGCAAATTTTTTCAAACTCAATGATTGTTTCCACTCTCGTTTGGCGCGGCGTGATTTGACGGGAATAACGGGGTTGGTACTAAAACTGGCTTCGGGCGCAGCCTGCGCCTTTGCTTGGTTAGCTTCACGCACAATCGCTGCTAAATCAACCACTTGTTTAGCAGTAGCCACTCGATGATTGTGATATGCCGGCACTTCGACCGACCAATCAGCGCGCGGTTTGGCTAACTCCACCACATGGGGTGAATGTTTGCCTGTCCCAAACCTCACTGGCACGTACGGCGAAGAACGGCGACGACGATAAGGACACGTTGCTTCTAAATGCCCAGGGGCATGACACCAAGTACAGCGATGGTCGGAAGAATTTGCAGACATGCGCGCAAAATAATGCGCTTAGTATACCACAATTTAGTTTTGTTCGTACACAGCCAGAGTTTGTTGAGCTAATTTTTGCCACGAAAATTGGGCGGCGTGGTGGCGACCAGCCGCAACCAGAGTTTCGGCGGTGGCTTTATCTGTCAAAATGTGACGCAGAACGCAAGCAATATCATCGGGCGCAGTTGGGTCAAAATATAATGCAGCTGAGCCAAGTACTTCGGGCAAACACGAAGCGTCCGAAGCTGCCACTGGCACCCCATAGTGCATAGCCTCTAGGGGCGGCAAGCCAAACCCTTCGTACAGACTGGGAAAAACATAGGCCGCGGCGCCTTGATACCAGGCCGCCAGCTCGGCATCACTCTGGTGACCAATGCGAATAAGGTGTGGGATTTGAGCAGTAGCCATTAATTTCTCCAGGCGACCATAAAATGGGCTGGCTGCACCCACCAAGACCAACCGAAACTGACCATTGGTCTGACTATCCACCTCGCGCCACGCCTGAACTAAATTTTCTAAATTCTTGTGCGGGTAGGCGCTACCAACATACAATGCATACGGCTTATCCGTAGTAACCGCGCTTGGTGATGGTGCTGGTAATAAGGTTGGCGCTTGATATGTAACTGTAATTTTTTCGTGCGATATACCCAAGGTTTGGACTAGATCGCGTTTGGTAAATTCACTGGTGGTCAAAATATGCTGAGCACGCTTAGCTGCCTGTTTGGTCACATACCGCGCAATCCGGTCTTTAACCCAATATTTAAGCGGCCCCAAAGTAGTGGCCTCGGGCCGTGGAAAATGGTACATGATTAAATCATGAATCGTGACCACAAATCGCCCCTGGTACGCAAGCGGGATATTCCAATGCGGAAAATGCATTAAGTCCAAATGATGCGTGGCCAATAATGCTGGCCATTCTCGTTGTTCGCGCCAGCTATACCACGGGATATCGGCCAAGACCTTGGTTACCCGCGGGTTACTGGTAGTGACAGACGCAAAATTTGCCTGGCGCAAAAACAAGACATATTCATTATGCGAATCAATGCGCAGTAAATTATGAACCAGCTGTTCGGTGTAGCGACCGAGCCCGCCCTGGGCAGGACCCAGCATCCGGCAATCAAGGCCAATTTTCATACCTGGACATTGTAGCAAAAAAAAGGCCGGCCCCATAGGCCGGCCCTTACCCAATTAAAATGCAATTTTATACGAAGTTACGCTATTACCCGCTTCGTCCCATGCGACGGCGTAAAAATTACCGCGAGTCATATCTGTAAAGGCGTGACTGCAGTTAGCTACAGTCCCGCTAACTTGGCAGGAGCGCAATTCGCTGTACCCTTCGCCAAGCCCAGTGTTGTTGTAGAACAACGAAATTTTTCGCAACTGTTGATTGTCGGTCGCGCGCACAGTCAAAGTTGGCACCATACGTTTGGCATTGTTGCCTGGGTACCACTGTGCATTGTACGTAACATCCACACTAACTACTGGCGCAACCGAATCACCAGGTAAATACACTGCGGTAGCAGCACTGGTTGTATTGTTACCAAGAGCATCGTAGGCTCTGGCCGTCACCGTATATTGCTTGTTGGTTTGCAACCAACCGCGAGTCACCGTGCGTGCAATACTGTTGGTGTTGAATGAACCATTGGCCGTAGCCGTGCGACCATCCACCCACCAGCTGTGCACCACTTGATTATCAGGGCCTTTAACCGTCACTTCCACACCTTTGATATTACTGGTTGAATCCTGAGCAGAAACAGTTACTTCGTATTTATACCACGAACCGTTAAGTGAACCAGACAATGCCTTGGCCGAAACTGTCACCGCTGGCCCCTGTGTATCGACTGGGGCTGGATTGGCACAATCAGTCCAAGACACGCGGTATTTTGTTGGCGAAACACAAGTCATGGTGTATTGACGGAGACCGTGCCCAGCATCGCGGCAAGCGCTCGTTAATAGCGCTGACTGTTCACCGGCTGCACGACGAATTCGAATGTCGGCGCCAACTTGTTCACAGCTAGACACGCTAACTTCATTACTGGAATTTACAGTCACCGCTTGGGCCAACAGTGGGCCGCCCAGCGCCACAACCAAGGCTACTCCGTAGGCAAAGATTTTTTTCATAGATACCAATTATAAGTAAACCACACTAAGACCATAGCACAATTAAGTCTCCTAGTCTAGGCTGTTCGGGGAGATAAGCATCGCGTCCCCAAAACTATAAAATCGATACTGCTTTTCGACCGCCTGTCGGTAACACGCCAAGGCAAATTCAGTATCCCCAATAAATGCCGCCACAAGCATTAACAGGGTTGATTTGGGCAAATGAAAATTGGTGACCAACGCGTCAATCACTTTAAACGTAAACCCAGGGGTAATAAAAATATTCAAATCACCGTGATATGGCACCAATTCGCCACCGTTTAGATGTGCCACCCCCTCGAGCGTGCGCACAGTGGTAGTACCGACCGCAATAACGCGCCGCCCCTGTGCCTTGGCCGCATTAATTTGACTAGCTGTTTCGGGTGTGATTTCGACCACCTCGGCGTGCATAGTATGGTCGGCCACGCGCTCGGCTTTAACTGGCAAAAAAGTCCCTAGCCCAACGTGCAAAGTTACTTCGGCAAACTCGACCCCTTTAGTTTTGAGTTTAGCAATTAATTCGGGAGTAAAATGAAAGCCTGCGGTTGGCGCGGCCACCGACCCCTCGGCCCGTGCATACACTGTCTGATACGACTGTACGTCAATTTCGTGCTTTTCGTCTTTAACATACGGCGGCAACGGAATTAACCCATACTGATTAGCTTTAGCCCGCACAGCCGCTTCGTCGGCACTAAACTGCACCAAAATTGTGCCCTCGGTCTCCTTTAGGAGCACCTCGCAACTAAAATCTGGCGCAAATACCACCCGCATCCCCGGCCGCACGTGGCGACCAGGTTTGGCCAACACCTTCCACACGCCAGCATTTTCCATGGGTCGCACCAAAAAAATCTCGACTGGCTTGGTGTGGTCACGCAAAGTCTCGCCCGTGGCCGAAACTAATTGACCAAGCAAACGAGCCTTGAACACTTTGGAATTATTCCACAC
>CAYMID010000001.1:67050-68684 GCA_964390625.1 uncultured Gammaproteobacteria bacterium
GACTTTGGGTATATTGCCGCCATGATCGAGGCCACACTTGGCGCGGCGATTGGCCCGGGCGGCAAGGCTGGATACTTATACGTATTCCACGGATTTTTAGAATCACGGTCAGCGTTGGTGGTAAAAACGTTCCCCTCTTTACCAGTGGCGTAATGCACCGTTGAGTCAGCCTGCAAACCCATGTTTACGTCATGACGTTTCCAAAAAATATCGGCCACCAAAGCCTTGTCTTGCGGTGAACGCACTTCGCGCTCCAACAACGAAGCCATGGTCAAAATCTCGTGCACCGTGCGTTTCTTAGCTTTAATATCAGCCAACATTTGTGGCGAAAAAACAGCGGCTTGGTGTTCCATAAATTTAGCCGCAATTTCCATAACACCAGCGTCTTTATTAAACGCAATTGTCTCTGGTGCCAAATATCCTTCCCAACTTACGTTAGCGGGCTTGGTACCAGTAAACTCTGGCCAAACTGTTGGTCGATATTCTGGTTTGCTCCAGACAGCAGGTTGACCCAAAACTGCATACACCGCTTGTGTACTGCTCGCGCGACCAGCCTTAACCAAAGCCGTGGCCACATCGCGTAAATCCCAGCCTGGGATAATGGTAAACATTCCAGCTGCCTCCGGATTCTCGCGCAGCATTTTTACAAAACGTTTTACGGTGTGTGGCGGTGTCAATCGATAATCCCCAGGAGTCAACTGACGATCAGTGCCAGTCCACTTTACATACAATTTTAACGGCAAGTTGGTAAACGGGCGGCGAGACCAGACCTCATTCAATTGCTGCTCTAGGGCACTATACGACGCGCCTTTGGCAACCGTAAACGTCAGAGTTTGGTTAGCAAAAGCTGCGGTCGAAATTGGTAACCGTGTTATTACCAGCCACACCCACGCTGCATATGAGAGCCCCAACAATATGAGCCATCGCAGCAGGCGCATATTACAAATACTTAGTCTGACCATCGGCTTCGAGTTCGGCCAACAGAGTTTTGATTTCTGGGACTTTATCTTTGTGACAAACCAATAATGCATCGCCTGTATTTACTATCACCACGCCGTCTAGCCCAATCCCGGTCACAATCTTACTTGGTTCACCGTTATACACCAAACAATCTTGCGAGTCTAAGACTTTGGTATTACCAACAATGTAATTTTCAGTTTCACCTGGGGCCAAGGCTTGTTTAAGTGCATACAATGTACCCGGATCATTCCAGCCCAAATTTACTTTTAACACCACGGCCTGGTCTGGTGAGATTTTTTCAATAATCGCCTGATCAAACGAAGTCGCTGGCAGTGAACTGTACTCAGACAGTTGAGCCGGATCAGTTACCATAGACTCCAAGGCTATACTTAAGTCTGGCTGATGCGTACGATACAGCTCGAGCAAAAAATCCAAATCAAAAATAAAATAACCTGGATTCCAAACCCACTCGTGACTCGCAAACATCTGTCGACATTGTTCTAATTCTGGTCGGTATTTCCATGATTCATACTCATACACATTGTCATGCACGGCTTGGCCTAATTTGATCCAACCTAAATTATGATTTGCAAACCGCGCCTTTTCACCCAAAAAAACCAATTGTTGTGGATTCTTGGTAACCAAGGCTTCGCCTTGCCTAAGAGCCGCTAAAA
>CAYMID010000002.1:0-17380 GCA_964390625.1 uncultured Gammaproteobacteria bacterium
CCTTGATTTTTGGGCCAAAATTAGCTAGACTGAGGGGGTATGGAGCTCTCGATTATTACGGTTACATATAACTCCCGCGATACGATTGGCCGCCTGATTGATTCAATTCCAGGCGCTGTTTTTGATCCTAAAACCGGTCGCATGCTTAATTATGAACATTGGGTCATTGACAACGCGTCAACCGATGGAACCGTCGAATTTATTAAAGAAAAATACGGCGCGCAAACTGTAACTGGTCAGAACATGAACAGTGAGTCTTTTGAATTCTCGAGCGAAACCATCCCGCGCGTGCGTTTGTGGCGTAACGAAAAAAACGAGGGTTTTGCTGCTGCCAACAATTGGGCTTTTCACCGCGCCGCAGGGGATTTTATTTTATTTTTGAATCCAGACACAGAGTTAGAACCAGAGAGTCTGTATAAACTATGTGAGTGGATGTGGTATCACCGCGAGGTCGGAATTGTGAGTCCAAAGCTAGTGACGGAAACTGGCGCGTTTAACGAGCAGGCGGCCCCTCGTCGTTTTCCAAGTGTGTGGAGCCAGCTCGCAATTATTTTAAAATTACCACATTTGTTCCCCAGCATTACGAGTCATTATTTGATGCGCGGTTTTGACACAACCAAAGAACAAGAGGTTGATTCAGTACGCGGTGCATTTATGCTCGTGCGTCACGACCTGCTTACTAAACTTGGGTTTGGCTTTGATCCTCGTTATTTTTTCTGGTTCGAGGACGTTGATTTGTGTCGCGAAGCGAAGCGTTTAGGGTATCGCGTGGTGTATAACCCAATGGTTTCGGCGGTTGATTATATTGGTCAAAGTGTAAAACAACAAAAAACCTTGTGGAAACAGAAGCAATTTACCCGCAGCATGCATACGTATTTTAAAAAATGGGGACCGTGGTATGCCGCGCCACTCGTGGCCATTACACGTCCGGTTGGGATTGCGATGGCCTGGTTTGTTGACGCCCTAAAACGTTGATATGCCACGCCTTGCTGTGCATTTAGTGACGTGGAACGGAAATAAATATTATCCGTTTTTGTTTGATTCACTCAAAAAACAAACGTACCGCGATTGGTCTTTGCACGTGTGGGATAATGCTTCGGAAAAATTTAGCGACCTGGAGCAATTAACTAAAGAATCAGGTCAGGCGTATACATTTCACCACAGCACCGAAAACATTGGTTTTGCGGGTGGTCACAATCAGTTGTATAGCCAGTCGCAGAGCGAATATTTTGTACTCTTAAATCAAGATTTGGTGTTGGCGCCAGATTGTTTGGAAAAATTGGTTGCGGCCTTAGATTCACAATCAGATGCAGCCGTAGTTTCGCCACGTTTAATGAAGTGGGATTTTGCAGCTCAAAAATTCACCAATATCATTGATTCCATGGGCCTTCGTGTGTTCCGCAATCGTCGGGTTATTGAATTGAGTGGGGGAGAGGAATGGCAGGCCGGTGGTGAAGTTTTGCGCGCCGTGTTTGGTGTTTCGGGGGCTATGCCAATGTTTAGACGTAGTTCGATTAAGCAAATCGAATTTAGTTCAGTTGAATTTTTTGATAATTCGTATCAATCGTACAAAGAAGATGTGGACCTGGCCTTCCGTTTGCAAAGCGCTGGTTTTAAGGCTTTTGTAGTGAGTGATGCCGTGACTTGGCATGACCGCAGCGCTTCGGGGCCGCGCGAATTGTCCGACAGCGCAGCCATGGCAAATAAGAAAAATCAGTCTTCACTGATCAAGTATCATAGTTACAAAAACCATTTGTTTAACATCTACAAAAATGAGTATTGGCAAAATTTGGTGTTGGATTTTCCGTGGATTTTTTGGTATGAATTCAAAAAATGGCTGTGGTATTTTGGGCACGATTGGTCAGTGCTAAAGAGTCACCGCGAGCTGTGGCACCGCCGAAATCAGCTTGCACACAAGCGAGATTTGATTACCAAACAACGAAAAGTTTCGTGGCAACAAATACGTCTATGGTGGACATAAACATTGTGTTCGTAAATTTAATGATGAAAGATGACATTATCCGGGCCATTAGTTCGGTGTTGGCTGATATTAAAAACGAGCCATACACAGTTCAAATCACGGTCACGGATAATTCACGCAATCAAGATGGAATCAAAGAAGCACTGGCTACGCAGTACCCAATGGTCAAATATTTTGATAATGGCGGAAATATTGGGTTTGGCGCGGGTAATAATGTGGGTTTCAAAGCCACACCCGCCCGTTATTACTTTGCACTCAACCGCGACACGATTATTCCCGAAAATACCCGCGTCATTGCACGCATGATCGAGTTCATGGACGCGCACCCAAAAGTCGGGGCCATGGGTCCGAAATTGTTGAATATGGATGACACACTGCAATCGTCGTGTTATCGTTTTGACCTCAAATCAATGTTGATTAAGCCACTCAAGCAACTGCAGTGGGATAAAAAGTACCAATGGGTGCGGCGTGCACTCAAGCGTTTGCACATGGAGGATTTTGACCACAATTCCACGCGTCCGGTTGATTGGGTGTTGGGTGCGGCCCTGGTGGTGCGCCAAGAGGTCGTGGCCGAAATTGGCTGGTTTGACGAGCGATACCTGGCTTATTTGGAGGATTGCGACTGGTGCCACACCATGTGGGAACATGGCTGGCCAGTCTATTATGTTCATGATATTATCATTAAACACACCCATACCCGGGCTTCGGCCAAGGTGCCGGGGCTATGGCGGGCCTTGGTGCGCAATAAAACCGCCCGGATCCATTTGGCCAGTTGGTGCAAATACCTCTGGAAATGGCGTGGTAACCATAAATATTATGCCCCAATTGCCTAAAGTCGCCATTGTCTACCTATCATTCCACTGCGAACCATACATGGATGATGTAGTCGGCGCCCTAAAAAATATTACGTATCCAAAAGACCGGCTGGAACTGGTGATTGTTGACAATCCACACCCAGAATACGGACCGTCGGTACGGTATATCGAAGAAAATGTGTTACCGCTTTCTGGTCGTGAATTACCGCACGTAACTTTGTTGGCACAATCAGAAAATACTGGTTTTGCTGGCGGAAACAATAGTGGTGCCCGTTGGGCGCTCGAGCATGGTTTTGATTATGTGTTTTTCCACAACAACGACGGCTTCTTGGCCAGTAACGCGCTTGAGCCTCTAGTAAATGCAATGGAAACAGACAAAGCGATTGGCGCAGCCCAATCATTAATGTTATTGCACCCAGAAACTGAGCTTGTGAATAGTACGGGCAATGCGTATCATTACCTTGGTTTTGGGTATTGCAATGAATACCGCACCAAAGTGGCTGATTTAAATTTACCAGCCGTGAGCGAGGTTTCGTATGCTAGTGGTGCCGCGCTCTTGATGCGCGCCGACTTGATGCAACAGTACGGTCTGTGGGACGAAGATTATTTTTTGTATCACGAAGATTTGGAATGGTCGATGCGTTTGCGGCTGCTTGGTTACAAGGCCGTAATGGTACGAGATTCCGTGTTTTATCACAAATATCAATTTAGTCGCAGTATTACCAAGTATTACTGGATGGAGCGCAATCGTTACGGCTTTATTCTGTCCTATTTCCGGTGGCCAACCTTGCTGTTGTTAATGCCAATGTGGTTGGTGTTGGAAGCTGGCTTAATTTTATTCTCCTTCAAAAATGGTTGGTGGTCAGAACGGTTAAAGGTCTATAAGTATTGGTTTAATGGTGCGCACCTCAAATTATGGTTGGCAAAGCGCAAACATATTCAATCGATTCGCCGCCATGGTGACCGCTCTCTACTCCACAACGCCGCGGCTGGGATTTATTTCCAAGACACCAAAATGGCCAGTCCGATCCTTAAATACATTGGTAATCCGTTAATGACTTTGTACTACAAAGTGGTGGTCAAGGGCTTGATTTGGTGGTAATTTTGTGCTTAGATATTTAATATGAAAATTCGCAAAGCTATTTTAACTGGCGGTGGTCGGGCCACTCGCTTGTACCCGGTAACTGCCACACTCAATAAGCACTTGCTGCCATTGGCCAATAAACCAATGATTTTTCACGCAATCGACAAAGCAGTTGAAGCTGGGGTAACGGAAATTTTCATCAATACTAACCCAGGTGAAACCGAGTTGCAAAAGTACATCGGTGATGGCGGGCACTGGGGCATTAGTATTAAATTTTTCGAACAAACGGGTGGTCCACAGGGGATTGCGCACGTGGTTAACGAGGCCAAAAAATTCATTGGTGATGAGCCGTTCATGTTCTATTTGTCTGACAATATTTTGCTTGGCAGTCTCAAGAACATGGTGGACGAATTTAACCAAGGCGCACACGATTGCATGCTAGCCTTGTCACGTGTGCCAGACCCGGAACGGTTTGGGATTCCGTATTTTGACGACGCTGGCGCACTCGTTGATGTGGTTGAAAAGCCAAGTAATCCGCCAAATAATTTGGCCGTGACCGGGATTTATTTGTACGCCGGCAAAATATTTTTTGACGCCTTTGACCGAATCGCCAAAAGTCCGCGCGGTGAATACGAAATTTCCTCGATTCATTCGTTATTTTTAAAAGAAAAACGTCGCGTTGGTTACACCGAGATTACGGGTTGGTGGAAAGATACTGGTAAGCCAGAAGATTTGTTGATCTGTAATGCGCTGTTGCTTGATGGCATGGACGAGCAGGCGTTCCCACGCAAAGGAACAATTGCCCCAGATGCAATCATCGAGGGTAAAGTACAGGTTGGTGTTGGTTCGCAGATCGGGAGTGGTGTGCGCATTCAGGGCCCAGTAATCATTGGTGAAAATTGTCGTTTGGAAAATTGTGTGATCGGTCCATACGCCACTCTTGGGACTGGGGTCGAAGTACTTGGTGCAACAATCGAAAACTCGCTTGTACTCGATAACGCCACGATTACACACCCAATTCATTTACACAATAGTTTGATTGGTAAAAAGGCTCAGATCATTAGCCGTCAGCCAAGTGGTGAGCAGGGTTGTATGATGATCGTGGGCGAGAAGACCGTTGTGTCATTATGATTTTTCTTGACCCGAAACAAAACCCGGTTGAAAAACCAGAGAGTGAGCCGGTTCATTGGCGCGTCGGCTTGTACCCAGTCATATTTTCCGAAGATGACAAGGTACTCATGATTCAATCAAACTTCAGCGGCAAGTACGAATTTCCAGGAGGCAAAATGGAGCTTGAGGAATCTATTCCCGAAGCTCTGGCCCGCGAGTGTCTAGAAGAAACAGGGTATAAAATTAGAATGGTTTCGCAAACCCCAGTGTATTCGGGCGAACAGTATTTCTATGGGAATGTGAGTAAAAAATTTTACCACTCCATTCATTTGTTTTACGAAGCCGAACTGGTTGATGTGGTGCGCGACACTAATTTGATTGATCCTGAGGGGGAAGTATTAAAAGTAGAATGGATGGCCTTGGATCAGTTAAATGAGGGGAATTGTCAGGCAATTCATTGGCCAGTAATAAAAATGTTGCAAGAATAAAAATGGGCCGTTGGGCCCATTTTTTAATACTCAAGTTTGTATAGACCAGGTTGACTTCGGTAGCGACCAACTAAGTACAAGATACGTTCATGTTGGTTGGCTTCGATTCGTTCGACCGTTTCTACATTGGCTAGACGATCAGTCACAAAATAACCAGGGTTCAAGAATTCAATTCCGGTCGGATAGGCAATCGCAATTACACCCAGCTCAGCGAGTTCGACCGCATCCTGGATTGCTTCAGAGCTACGTACTAGTAGTTGACTAGAGCCGTTTGCATAAAACGTCCATAATTCTGTCCCTGACCATGCTATCCACGTATTTTGGTTGGTACTGCGGTAGTTGGTAAGACGACGATTGGTTTGGTCAGTACTTATACCTTGTTTATTAATTGTAATACTACTAATACTAGTGTTGTGTAACACTAGCGCACGATTCTTATTAACGTCAAGAATTTTAGTAATGGGTTCTGTGGTGTCGGCGGCTAAAACTGAGTCAACAAATAAGCGATGGTCAGTGGCGGTCCATAATCGATCATCGGCATCATAAAACCATAGTGTAGCTGTAGTGCTCTGTACGATTGAGTCGGCGGAACTAATAAAATTTTGACGAACTAGTTGAGTACCTTTTTTAATGATTACATCAGCATCTTCGCTTGGAGCCCACTGCCAAGCCACAGTACTAGTTTGCCAACCGAGTAGACGTGTGTCAGGCGAGTTTAAGTGTGCCAACTGTAAACGCGAGCCCAAGGTTGTGTCAGTAATAACCAACGCACTAGTACGGTCAGGTGAAATATGAATTTCAGGCCGGTTGGTGCTAGTGGCAATAACAAGAGTATTGTTTGCGTTTAAGTATCCAACTTGATAACCGTTGCCAGTGGCTTGAAGGGCCAATAAATACTGGGTTTGGTTGCCTGGGTAGGTGGCTAGAATATCACGTTCTGTGTCGTAAATCCGAGTTGGTTCACTGGCGCGGTATAATTGAATTTCACTGACAAAAGTTGTTTGGTGACTGACTACGGTTAAGTTTTGATTCCAATCGCGATAACCAGGGGCTTCGATGCGCAAGCGGTATAGTCCAGGCGCTCGGCTGGCTAGGCGAAGTGGTTGTTGTTCACCTACCAAAACATCGTTAATGTAGGTCCTGGCCGTGCGTGGTTGGACGTCTACATTGATAACACCGGTGCCAAGTAGTTGGTGGCTAGACCAGTTGTAGCGCCACCCGACAGTATACAAGACAATATAAGGCGCAAGTACAAAAAAGGCCAAAATCAGCGTAATCATGAAGAAAATTCGCCGTTTACGGGTTAGCCAAAACGTGGTAGTCAAGGGTAGGGAATGGGTTTGCTTTTTTGGCATAAATTTAGTACGATTATACGTGAAAGGGGGCTTTTTTTCAAATACTATGGCCAAATTTATCATTGAAGGTGGTCACCCCTTACAAGGCACCATTGAACCAATTGGTAATAAAAACGCAGTCCTAAAAATGATGGCCGCTTCTTTGTTAACGGTTGAACCGGTTATATTAACCAATGTTCCGGCAATTAGTGATGTAAAGGTGATGCTGCGAATCATGGAAAAGCTGGGGACTAAGGCTGAATACAACGAGGTTGCGGGAACATTGCGGTTGCAAACTAAAAAATTAAAAACAACTACGATTGATCCAATCGATGCTCGTCAATTGCGGGCGTCCAATGTTTTTTTGGGGCCATTGTTGGCCCGAGCTGGTCGAGTAACCAGTGTAATGCCTGGTGGTGACAAAATTGGTCCGCGCGAAATGAACGCCCATTTTGATGGATTGTCTCAGCTGGGTGCAACAGTGCAAACTGGTCGTAATGAAAGCTTTAGTTTGCGTGGGCGTTTGCGTGGCGTCGCGGTTTTTTTGTATGAACCGAGTGTTACAGCGACCGAAAATGTTTTGTTAGCTGCGGTTTTGGCGCCAGGGGTGACAATTATTGACAACGCCGCAGCCGAACCGCATGTGCGAGAACTGTGCTATATGTTGATCGAAATGGGGGCTAAGATTGAAGGTGCCGGCACCAATCAATTGCGGATTGAAGGGGTCAAAAAATTGACCGGCACCACGTATCGAGTTCCGGTTGATTTTATTTACATTGGCACCATGGTCGCGTTGACCGTAATGACGAAGGGTAGTTTGATTATCAAAAATATCGAACCATTAGATCTGCGTCCGATTCAATATTTTTTTGCCAAACTCGGCGTGTCTTTGCACATTAAGGGGACGGAATTGCACGTACCCAAAAAGCAGTTACGCCAGGTTGATGACCCGGTTTGGGCGCGTACCAAAGGGATCTATTCGCAACCATGGCCTTGTTTTCCAACCGATTTAATGAGTTTAATGATTGTGCTCGCAACGCAAATCAGCGGCAGTGTTCTGTTTTTTGAAAAAATGTATCCAGCTCGACTGGTGTTTGCTGAATATTTAAATGGTATGGGCGCAAATATTTTTACGGCTGACTCGCATCGGATTGTGGTCAATGGACCTACCAGTCTTAAGGCGCGTCGTCTGGCAGCTCCGGATTTGCGGGCCGGTATGGCGTATGTAGCAGCCGCCCTTACCGCCGATGGACGTAGTACTATTGAAAATATTGAACATATTGACCGTGGTTACCCACATCTAGAAAAAACCTTGGTTGCACTAGGTGCACGGATTAAACGAATTGCTGATTAAAACTATGACTACAGAATCACAGCGCCCAGGCGCAGGTTGGCGTACTTTAGTGTGGGTGGCCGTATTTTTGGTGGGCGTTTGGGCTGGCCGTTTAACTACAGCCCAATCAGTCTCATGGGCTGGAGTACGGGCCACAAGTAATACTTCGACGTTTGACCGATCTGACTTTAAACAGTTTTGGGAAGTTTGGAACACGATTAAACAGCGATATGCCAATCAGCCGGTTGACGAGACTAAAATGTACTATGGTGCAATTGCTGGAATTGTCGAGTCATTACAGGATCCACATTCATTGTATTTGCCACCAAGTGAAGCCAAAGAATTTGCGCAGGATTTAGCTGGTGAGTTCGAAGGTATTGGAGCCGAGATTGATGTTGCTAATGGCCAACTTACGGTAGTAGCGCCTCTAGCTGGTTCGCCAGCCGAAAAAGCCGGCTTAAAATCGCGTGATAGTATTTTGTTAATTGATAATCAAGAAACCGCTGGCTTGTCAGTGGTTGAAGCAGTCAAGAAAATTCGTGGCCCTAAAGGCACTACCGTGACGATGCTAATACGTAGCGGGGAAGCCGCACCACGGCAAGTTACAATTACGCGCGCGACCATTAACATTCCAACCGTCGTGTGGGAAATGAAGGCTAATAATACGGCCTATATTCGGATTAGTTCGTTTAACGAAAAGACTGACACTGAGTTTGACAAAGCAGTTCGTGAAATTGTCATCAAGAAACCACGTGGTCTAATTTTGGACTTGCGCAGTAATCCGGGTGGTTATTTGGACCGCTCAATTATGGTGGCGAGTGAATGGATGAAAAGCGGCGTGGTTGTACGTGAACGTTTCGTCGATAATGAGGTAAATGAGTATAGTGCCAAAGGTCGAGCACGTTTAGCGGGTATGCCAACAATTGTTTTGGTGGATGAAGGCTCGGCTTCTGGTGCCGAAATTGTGGCAGGAGCCTTGCAAGATAATGGCCTTGCCAAATTAGTTGGTACCAAAACATATGGCAAAGGATCAGTCCAAGATTTTCAAGAATATGCCGATGGTTCGGCTCTTAAACTGACCGTGGCCAAATGGTTTACCCCAAAAGATCGTCAAATTGATAAAATTGGAATTACACCCGATGTTGTGGTCGAACCAATGTTCGTAACTACAACCCCAGGCAGTCCAACTCCATATTTAGATAAAGGTTTGGAAAAAGCCCTTGAATTATTAAGATAATATGCTCGCTGGTCCAGTAGTACATGGTGACGGAATTGGTAAAAAATTTGGCTGTCCAACCGCTAATTTGTCGTTGCGTCGCACGCAAGTGTCTTTACATTCAGGTGTTTATGCCGCGACAGCAGTCTTGAATCGTAACACTCACAAGGCTGCTCTGGTAATTCAAGATAAGCCTTGGAAAATCGAGGTCCATTTGCTCGATTATGATGGGCCAGATTTTTATGGACAACACCTTTCGATTGAGCCGGTGCAAAAAGTCAGTGAAATTGAGGCCTATGATTCGGAAGATGAATTAAAAGAAAAAATCCAGGCAGACCTACAGCTGGTGCGTGATTTTTTGCAATAGTATGTTTACTGGGATTGTTCAAGGAATAGGGAAGGTGGTAGGGCGCACAGATGCACCTGGTCTGATGCGGCTCGTAATTGCTTTGCCCGAAGTCACTATGTCGGCAGTGCACGTTGGTGCTAGCGTCTCGGTCGCAGGTGTGTGTTTGACGGTTGAATCGCAAACCGATGGTGCGCTGGTGTTTTCAATCATACAAGAAACTCTAAGCCGCACGAATTTGGGACAGCTTAAAGTCGGGGATAATGTAAATATTGAACGTGCGGCTAAATACGGCGATGAAATCGGTGGTCACCAAGTTTCGGGCCATGTGTTTGGGGTTGCTACAATTGCCGATATTAAAACACCGGTAAATAATCAGGTACTTACATTATCGTGTCCACAGGAGTGGTTTAAGTATATATTACCCAAAGGGTATGTTGCGCTGGATGGTGCGAGTTTAACAATTGTAAATCCTGATGCCGGGGCTGGTACATTTGAAGTGCATTTAATCCCCGAAACATTGGCGATTACGACATTTGGCAAAAAGCAGGTCGGTGATTTGGTGAATGTGGAATTTGACGTCACTACTCAAGCAATTGTGGACACTACGGAACGTGTTTTAGCAGTTCAAAATAAATCATAAATTTAAAAATATGAGCAAAGGTATTACGTTTCCAAAGCTAGCTGGTCGTAATTTGAAAATCGGGATTGTAGTGGCGCGCTGGAATGCGCACATTACCGAGAATTTACGTTCGGGTTGTGAGCTTGCACTTGCTGGCGCTGGCGTGGTCAAGAAAAATATTTTTATTGTCGAAGCACCGGGCTCATTTGAATTACCATGTGCTACACAGCATTTGATCAAGTCTAAAAAGGTTGATGCTGTTATAGCAATTGGCTGCTTAATTAAGGGTGAGACCATGCACTTTGAATATTTGAGTGACGCTACCATCAACGGCCTCATGCGCGTTGGCCTCGACACAGGCAAACCAGTTGTGGCTGGTGTCCTCACGTGCTTAAACGAAAAACAAGCCGTGGCTCGCTCAACTGGCGATAATAACCACGGCTATGGGTGGGGCCTGACTGCCCTCGAAATGGCCCTACTTACGAAGCGGAAATAACTGGGCGAACAATACACACTGGTGTTTGTTCATTGGTCTGACCCAGTGGATTATCTTTGAAAATACCGGCCAAAACATCGGTTGGAATAGCTTTGGTTGAGGTGCCGAGAATATTTACACCCAAGTCATTGGCGTCAATAATCACTACATCGTGATTAAGTGCGGTTTTGAATTCGCGTGCGACTTTGTGGGGATTTTTGGGCCCAAGCTTGGCGTATTTGTTGTATGGTGGAATGGTGTAATCGCATGGACCATCGATCGCCGCTACAGTGCGACCAACGACGCGGTAAAACATACCGCGAATTCCAAATGGTTTGCAAATTAGGTGCACCAGAATGCCCGCGACAATACGAGTGTAGCCAACTTCGTTGAGTGCGAGTTGCATGGTCCAGGGACTACCCAGGCCAATGCCATATGGTGATTTGTACACTTTACCCGATAAATAGCGGGCGAGTGGGGTGACCTTGATATCATCAATGTGCCACGAGCGGCCCTGACTAATCGCCACAATTTTTTCACTCACAAAAATCAGGTCATTGGGCTGCAAAAACGGTCCAGCGCATTCGCGGATAATCGCAATTAAATCATCGCCTTTTTTTATTACCGGGGTTTTAACAGGGTAGCGTTCGTATTTCACCCCCTGCACTTCAATCACTAAATTTTTACCGGAGTTTGGCTGTGGATTCATAATTATTCCATGCGTTCGACCCAGTGTTTGTCGACTTCAACTTCGAGCTCCAGAAATACTTTTTTGTTAAGCGCTTGTTCTAATTCGCGACGCGCCAGCTGACCAATTTCCTTAATGCGTGCACCGCGTTCGCCAATAATAATGCGCTTGTAGCGTTCTTCGTCGGTCAGAATGCGAGCCGTAATTACCATGACGTCTGGTTTGTCCTGGATATTATCGGTTTCAACAGTAATCGAGTATGGTACTTCTTTGTCGAGCACAGAAAAAACTTTTTCGCGAATCAATTCGGATACCCAAAAAAAGTTGTGCACATTGGTCAATTGTTCGGCTGGGTACATTGGTTCACCTTCGGGAAGCAAGGAAACAATTTTTTGTTTGAGTGGATCGATGTGGCTACCGCGCAAGGCTGACAAACTAAAGACAGAGTCAAAGTTAGGGCCCCAAGCAGAATATTCGGCTTGGTGTTTGCGGTCAGCGGCTGGTAAATCACTCTTGTTAATCACTAATACTTTGGGAATTTGTAGGTGGCGAATCAAGCCAAAGGTGTAGCGTTCCTCGGGGCCAATTTCGCGTGATGGGTCAACCACGTACACAATGACGTCAACACCCTCGAGCGCTTCGGTGGCTTTGTTGATGAGCTTGGCGGTCAGAGAGCTTTTTTTGTCTTTAAAAATACCTGGTGTATCAATAAACACTGCCTGACCCTCGGCAGTATTAACAACCCCATGAATAATGTCACGAGTCATTTGGGCGCGGAAGCTTGTGGCCGCGATTTTGGTGCCCACCAGCGTATTGAGCAGGGTGGATTTGCCCACGTTGGAGCGACCGATCAGAATGGCAAAACCAGATTTCATAATTTTCGCTAAATAATGGGCATTATACCGCATATTTACAGTTTTGGCAATCCCCGCTATACTAGTTCGGTATGAAGGTGATTTTTTTGGCAAATGTGCCGGGAACGGCCAAAAAAGGCGATATTAAAGAGGTTTCGGATGGTTACGCCCGCAATTTCTTGTTCGTCAAAAATTTGGCCAAACCAGCCTCGTCTGGGGCGGTCCAGCAACTTCACGCTCAGACTGCTCGGGCAGAGCGCGAATCAGCCGAGGAATTGCGCCGGTTCCAGCGTGATGCTGCTAGGCTCGATGGGCAAGAGTTGTATGTAGAAGAAAAAACTACACCCGATGGTAAACTCTACGCCGCCGTCGGCTCAGCCCGCTTGGCCGCAATGATTAAGGCACAGATTGGACTAATCATTAGCCCAAAACATATCACCACCCCAAAGCCAATTAAAAATATCGGACAACATCAGATTACCGTCAGTTTTCCCCACGGCTTGGTCGCCGAACTGTCGGTAACGGTGTCTGCTACTTAAGGTCCCCATAACTGGGGATTTTATTTTTTTATTTTGTATGACTAAACCAAAATCAAAATTTATTTTTGTGGTGGGCGGTGTTTTGTCTGGGGTGGGAAAGGGCGTGACGACAGCCTCGTTAGGTGCAATTTTTAAAGCCAAAGGATTAACCGTAACTGCCCTTAAGGCTGACCCATATGTTAACGTTGATGCTGGAACCATGAATCCAATTGAACATGGCGAAGTGTTTGTGACTGATGATGGCGATGAAACAGATCAAGACATGGGCAATTACGAACGTTTTTTGGACGTGGATCTGAGTTCGAACGAGTATATGACCACGGGGCGCGTGTATCAAACCGTGATCAATAACGAACGGGCCATGAAGTACCAAGGGCGTTGCGTGCAAGTGGTGCCCCATATTCCCGAAGAAATTATTCGTCGTATCAAGACAGCTGCCAGTGCGCATAAAGCTGATATTACGATTATTGAAATTGGTGGTACTGTGGGTGAGTATGAAAATATTTTGTTTTTGGAAGCGGCTCGCATGATGAAGTTGGCTGATCCAACCAGTGTGGCGTTTGTGTTGGTTAGCTATTTACCAACCCCGTCGCACTTGGGAGAAATGAAAACCAAACCAACACAACATGCAGCTCGTGCTCTGAACAGCGCGGGAATTAACGCGGATATTATTATTGCGCGTGGTCAACAAATACTCGATAAGCCACGGCTAGAAAAATTGGCGGTTTTTTGCGGAGTGCGACCTGAACATTGTATTTCAGCCCCAGATGTGGCGTCTATTTATCAAATCCCCGTGGTTTTAGAAGACCAGGGTTTGGGTAATAAATTACTGCACATTTTGGGTGTAAAGTCGCGGACGACCAACCTTAAGCCTTGGTCAGATTTTGTTCGTAAAATTGATAAATCAAACCAAGAAGTAAAAATTGCCGTGGTTGGTAAATATTTTGCCACTGGTAACTTTACGTTGGCTGATTCGTATCATTCGGTGATCGAAGCAATTAAACACGCGGCGTGGTGGCATGGCCGTAAACCCGTATTAACCTGGATTGACTCCGAGGATTACGAGCGCAACCCTCGGGCAGTTAAAAATTTGGCACAATACGATGGTTTAATTGTGCCCGGTGGATTTGGCACGCGCGGCATTGAAGGAATAATTGCGGCCATTAAGTATGCACGGGAACACAAGTTGCCATATCTGGGAATTTGTTATGGTATGCAACTGGCGTCGATCGAATTTGTACGCCATGTATTAGGTAATAAGGCTGCGCACACTGTGGAGGTCGATCCCAAAACCACCGAGCCAGTCATTCATATTAATCCAGTCCAAGCTAAAAACGTACAAACCAACCGGTATGGCGGTACTATGCGTTTAGGAGCTTATGATTGCGCACTCCGTCGTGATACAAAGACGCGTGCTGCCTATGGTGCAGACTTAATTTCCGAACGCCACCGCCACCGTTACGAGTTTAATAATAAGTATCGCGAAGCCATGGATCGGGCGGGCCTTGAGGTGGTCGGGATTAATCCAGAGACAGATCTGGTGGAAATTGTTGAATTACGTAATCATCCGTTTTTTGTGGGCACGCAGTTCCACCCTGAATTTAAGTCGCGCCCAATGCGTCCACACCCACTCTTCCGTGATTTTATCAAGGCAGCGTTGCGTTAGCGAACTTTAATTGCATTTTTAGCGTAAATCAGGTACGCTAATTTTGCTATGGCTTCATCTGAATATAAAATTTATAGCACTACCAAAGCTGCGTGGGAAGCAATGTTTACCGCCCTCAAAACCGCCCAAAAATCAATTTACTGGGAGGTTTACATGTTTTTGGACGATACAGCGGGGCACCAATTTTTTGATTTGCTGGTGGCCAAGGCGCAGGCTGGCGTAGATGTTAAATTGATTATTGATTACTGGGGTAGTTTTGGTTTGTCCAGCAAGCGAGTGGCTGAGTTACGTGTGCAAGGAATTGATATTCGGTTTTTTGAAGACCGTTCGCGACGCACCTTGGTGTGGTGGGGTTTGTTTTCGTCGCGCACACATCGTAAACTGTTGATTGTTGATGAAAAAATTGGTTTTGTGGGCGGAGTAAACGTGGGTAATGAAATGCGTGATTGGCTCGATATTCACGTGGCTTTGCGTGGCAAAGCAGTACGTTCGTTGCTGCGTTCGTTTGCAAAATCATACATTCGGTGTGGTGGGCAACGCGAAGCAGTGGTTGATTTATTTAAGTACAAGACGCGTGTTAAAAGTGATACGATTGACATCGTGACTGACCAACCAAATTTGACCAAGTCGCATGTAAAGAAAAAATACGTGGAGGCTTTGTTAAAAGCGCGTGAACGGGTGATTTTGTTTTCACCGTATTATTTTCCTGACAAAACATTTTTGAATGCCTTGTGGCAGGCCAAGAAAAAAGGGGTTCGCGTTGATTTGCTGATTCCGTTCCGGACTGATTTGCGGCTAGCGAGTTACGCGGCGTACGCCTGGTTTTCGTTAATGAAAACACTGGGTGTACATGTGCACCTAATGCCCAAAATGATGCACGGTAAGGGGGTTATCAAAGATGATGATTGGGCCTTGGTGGGTAGTAGCAACATTGATTTGAATAGTTTTCATTTTAATCACGAAATGAATGTGCGTTTGCGCGATAAGCGCGCCGTGCGCAAATTGACCCGGATTTTGACCCAATGGATCCGCTTAGCCGAGCCATTGGACCAAGCTAAATGGGAAAAACGCGGCCGGTGGCAGCGTTTTAAAGAGTGGGTGGCCCTGACTTTGTTTAAGTTTTGGTTTGGTGAACACTAATGAGGCGGCCCCCGTCTGGCTGGTGGGTGAACGTGACTGCGGTCACGTTTTTAGTTTGCAAAAAAGGCGCGGCTAGTTCGGGCCATTCAATTACACTGAGTGTATCAGGTGCACCTACAAAATCTTCAATCCCAATACCGAGCAATTCATCAAGCGATTTGAGGCGATAGGTATCAATGTGTACGAGTCGTTTGATAGTGGGGTGGGTAGTTTCGTATACGTTCATGATCGCAAACGTTGGGCTTACGATTTCCTTGGTAACGCCTAAGTATTCGGCCACACCTTTGGTAAACGTGGTTTTGCCTGCCCCTAAATCGCCGGTGAGTGTGATTACGCCGCCAGCCTGGCACTGGGCGGTTAACTCACTGGCGATCGCTTTGGTGTCGGCATCAGAGTGTGAAAGGTGTGCAATCATATTTACACTAAGCCAGGGTAGAGGGGGAATTTAGTGGTTAATTCGCGGACTGAGGCACGAATGCGTGCGAGCACGGTTTCGTCGGTGTGATTCATAATTGCCTCACGAATCCATTCGGCAATTTGGACCATTTCGGCTTCCTTCATCCCGCGGGTGGTGAGTGCTGGCGTGCCCAGGCGAATACCGGATGGGTCCATTGGTGAGCGAGGATCATCGGGGATCATGTTTTTGTTAACCGTAATCCCGGCTTTGTCGAGCGCTGCTTGTGCTTCTTTGCCCGATAGGCCCTGTGGTGTCACATCAATCAACAGTAGGTGATTATCAGTGCCGCCAAACATTAAACGCCAACCAAATTCGGTAAATTTTTGTTCCAAGGTTTTGGCATTGGCGCGAATTTGACGTGCATACTCTTTGAACTCTGGTTGGAGTGCTTCTTTTAACGCAATCGCGAGGCCGGCAATGTTATTTTCGTGTGGGCCGCCCTGTAAACCAGGGAACACTGATTTATCGATTTGTTTAGCCCATTTTTCCTTGCACATAATCATGCCCCCACGTGGGCCGCGCAAAGTTTTGTGAGTGGTGGTGCTGACGATGTCGAAAATGGGAACGGGGTTATTCATTTGTCCGCCAGCGATTAACCCGGCAATGTGCGCAATATCAGCCATGGTGATTGCACCCACTTCGTCGGCAATCTTTTTTACTGCCGTGTAATCAATCTCGCGCGAATACGCACTGTAGCCAACCAAAATTAACTTTGGTTTGTGTTCTAGGGCCATGGCGCGCAAATTCTCTAAATCAATTTTACCCTGCGCATCGGTTTTGTAACGAATAAAATTAAATACTTTGGCCATGTGAGTCACTGGGTGACCATGGGTTAAGTGGCCACCGTGCGATAAATCCATGCCTAAAATCGTGTCACCAGGTTCGAGTAAGGCAAAATAAACAGCCACATTGGCTGGTGCGCCCGAGAGGGGCTGCACGTTCACATGTTCGGCGCCAAATAATTGCTTGGCGCGGTCAATCGCCAATTGTTCAACGACATCAACATTTTCGCAACCACCATAGTAGCGTTTGCCGGGATAACCCTCGGAATATTTATTGGTGAGCACCGAACCAAGCGCCTCGAGGACTGCTGGTGAGACAAAATTTTCCGAAGGGATCATTTCTAGGCTTGATTCCTGGCGTTCACGTTCGTGGGTAATCGCGTTTTTAATGTCTGGGTCAAAATTTGTGAGAGAAATTTGGTTCATAGGTTTGTTTTGGTAAATAAAAAA
>CAYMID010000002.1:17480-59050 GCA_964390625.1 uncultured Gammaproteobacteria bacterium
GGTCAAAATTTGTGAGAGAAATTTGGTTCATAGGTTTGTTTTGGTAAATAAAAAACGGCCTTTTGGCTGGTTTTTATTTAAATTCTAAGGATTCGAAGATCATATTTTAGCCTTATTTTAGGGGTTCAATTGGTTCTGGATATATGGTACCATTACTTAATTAACCCTGCAATTATGGCCCAACCCCTGCCACCCCTTGCCGAACGCCTCCGTCCTCAGACTTTGGCTGATTTTGTGGGTCAGGGTGAAATTGTAGGGGAGGGGAAACTGCTGCGCACATTGATTGAAAATGATGACTTGACCTCGCTGGTGTTTTGGGGTCCGCCAGGGACCGGCAAAACTACGCTCGCGCACATTATTGCCAATGAGACCAAAGCGTATTTTGCGGAACTGTCTGGGGTGGTGAGTGGTAAGGCCGACCTTTTAAAAATAGTGAACGAAGCCAAAGATCGTTTGGCGGTTTCGGGTCAGCGCACCGTGTTATTTGTTGACGAAATTCACCGTTGGAACAAAGCCCAACAAGATGCGTTGTTGCCGTACGTCGAAAAAGGCTTGGTAATTTTAATTGGGGCCACCACCGAAAATCCGTCGTTTGAAATTGTCGGTGCCTTGTTGTCACGTTCGCGGGTGTTTATTTTGAAGGCCCTAGAAACCCCACAATTAGTGCAGATTTTAAAACGAGCAATCGCAAACACCGAAGTTGGTTTAGGAGCAACAAGTGTAAAAATAGATGATGAAGTGCTCGAATTATTGGCCGAATTATCTGGTGGTGACGCGCGTCAGGCACTTAATGGTTTAGAATTAGTCATTAAAACAAAATCAGGCAAAGGAAAAATTACACGTGATGATATTAAAGAAGCCTTGCAACGCGTGCATGTAATTTTTGATAAGCGGGGTGAAGAATTTTATAATTTAATTTCCGCGTTGCACAAATCAATGCGCGGTAGTGATGCGAACGCGAGTTTGTATTGGCTCGCGCGCATGTTAGAAGGTGGCGCAGATCCACTGTATGTTGCCCGGCGCGTGCTGCGATTCGCGAGTGAAGATATTGGCATGGCTAACAGCGAGGCGCTCATTCAAGCGAACACTGCTTATGATGCCTGTCATAAATTGGGTATGCCTGAATGTGCCGTTCACCTGGCCCAAGCCGTGGTTTATTGCGCGAAATCCAAAAAATCAAACCTCCTGTATACAGGCTATAGCAAAGCCGCCGAAGCCGCACGCGCCACCTCCCATCTTGGTGTTCCGATCCACCTGCGCAATGCCCCCACTAAATTTATGAAGGAGATTGGCTATGGTAAAGACTATAAGTATAACCCGGATTTTACTGGTCCGGTTGAGCAAGATTATCTTCCGCCAGAAGTAAAGGACCAAAATTTTTTGGGCTAAATTTTGTTTAATAAAACTGCGTATCGTAGTATAATAGTCGCACTATGCGCAAACCAATCACTAAATTTTTCAAAAAAATGGGTCCAGGGTTTATCACAGGTGCGTCGGACGATGATCCGAGTGGAATTGCGACGTACACGCAAACAGGCGCGCAATTTGGTTTGGGACAATTGTGGACCATGGTGTTGGCCACACCGTTTGTGGCTGCGATTCAGCAAATGTGTGGACGGATTGGATTGGTAACAGGAATGGGTTTAGCTGGGGTGATTCGTAAGCACTATTCACGCACGCTGCTCGTGTTTGTAGTGACATTATTAGTAGCCGCCAATGCGGTGAATATTGGTGCGGATTTGGGGGCTATGGCCGCGTCGTTGCAGTTATTTGTACCAGTCTCATTTCCGATATTGATTTTGGGGGTCACTGCCCTTACTTTATTTTTGGAAATTTTTGTTTCGTATAAAGTGTACGTAAAGTATTTAAAATATTTTGCGCTGTCATTGTTGGCGTATTTTGGAGTGGCGTTTTTTATCACCATTGATTGGCTCGAGGCAGGTAAGCGGTTATTTATTCCCGAGATTATTTGGTCCAAAACGTATTTACTTAATATTGTCGCCTTGCTCGGCACGACCATTTCACCATATTTATTTTTTTGGCAAACGAGCGAAGAGGTGGAGGAATTGGTAGCGGAAAAGAAATTGGCCGATTTTGGCAAGGGAAAACCAGATATTACTGCGCTTGATCTCGCGGCTATGCGGGCCGACACTACGCGAGGTATGATTTTTTCTAACGTAGTTTCAATTTTTATTATGATGGCCGCGGCGGCAACCTTGTTGCCGTTAGGGATTACACAAGTAGATAACGCCGCACAAGCTGCTGCTGCACTCGAACCAATTGCTGGGCCATGGGCGCAACTATTGTTTGCAATTGGGATTATTGGCACGGGTTTGTTGGCTGTACCAGTGCTGGCTGGTTCTGCCTCTTACGCCGTAAGTGAAGCGGCTCAATGGAAGGAAGGGTTGTTCAAAAAATTCTCGCAGGCACACGGATTTTATGGGGTGATTACCATTGCGACCTTGCTGGGTTTGGCAATTAATTTCACAGACATTCCACCATTTCGAGTTTTGTATTACACTGCCGTGCTCAATGGGGTCGCTTCGCCAATTTTAATGGTTTTGATTTTGCTCGTTAGTAATAACAAAAAAATAATGGGGCGCCGGGTGAATTCGCGACTCGCCAATGTCCTTGGTTGGACAATCACGGTGGTTATGGGGGCGTGTGCGCTGGCGCTTGGGTACACGATGATCTTCTAATAAAAAATCCCCAGAGAGGGGATTGATAATAAGGGGACCCGCGACACGAAGTGTGCCGCGGGGATCGCCAGGTGGCGATCAGTTGGAGCGTCGACGGTACTGGCGACGGTATGGGCAATGAGCCTGTTCGCGAGGACGATTCGGCCGTCGGAATCGAGGGCCCTTTCGCACGCGCGACATCGGCGGCGCATGTCGGGGTTCGCGGCCGGAACGGGGCAAGTTGAGTACCGTGTAGCTGCGTCGATGGCAGAACTGTCTGTAGAACGCCATTACTGCGGACGGGTCGACCAGTGCCAAGACCAGAAAAGTCATTGATCCTCCAAACGCCAAGTGGGGCGTGGGGATTAGTATACCAGCTTGCAGCCTATTTGGCAAGGGTCTTGGACAGGTAGGTGTCGGCGTTTTCGTACCCCAGGGCGCGGTAGTAGTCGCGCACACCCACGCCCGAGATCACGGTTAGCTTGCTAAGGCCATGCTCGAGAGTGATTTTTTCGGCCACGGCCACGAGCTGTTTGCCAAGGCCAGTGTGTTGGCTAGCCGATTCTTCGCGTTGGCCAATGCTCATGAGGCGGCCATACACGTGTAGCTCGCGAATAAAGGCCGTATCGCGAATAACGGGAAGTTGAGTAATTAAAATTTCTGGAGCCGCAATCGTGGGCACACGCAAACGCAAAAAGCCAAAGACCGCTATGCGATTGGGGTCTTCGAACGTAATAAAATATTCAGTGCCACCAGTAGTGGCGTATTCATCAATAAAAAGTTGTGGTTCAGTTTCGGCTGGTAAATTTTTGGCCTGGCGCGCAATTTCACGACAACGTAAACACACGCACCGCAAACCCTGGGCGTGTAATTTTTTTTCTAAAAATTCGCGCAGGTTGGTGACGGTGTTGCCACCCTCAATTTCATTAGCTGGAATGTCGCGAATCAAGCGCGAAATACGGCAATAACGCGGGGTGGCCAGTTTCATTTGCAACAGCGCTTCGGTCATGGCCGGTGTGTCGCCATACGGTTTGTACCGACCATCCAAAAACCATTGGTACAATTCCGCGCTTTTAATAACGGTGTTTGGATAAATTTTAATCATGTCTGGTCGCAAGCCTTCGTCACTAAAAATTTCTTTATACATCTCGACATCATGCTCTGGACTTGAGCCTGGTAAATCAGGCATAAAGTGCAGGTCAACTTTGAATCCAGCTTGACGCAACAACAACATGGCGTCGCGGAATTGTTGCACGGTGTGACCACGTTTGATCAGGGTCAAAATCTTGTCATCAGTTGCTTGTAAACCAAGTTCAATGCGCGTGCAACCCTGTTGACGCATGTGCCAAATTGTTTTTGGTGAAATGGCGTCGGGCCGCGTTTCTAAGGTTAAACCAATGATACGGTGTTTAGCTGTTTCATTAATTGTTTGCGCCTTTTGCAGGGCTGCCTGCAATTCTTTGAGCGGGGTGTGCTCGGTAAATGGCGATGGGGCGCTGCGTCCGGCCACACCATCATTACATGCCAAAAATGATTCCAAAATATACCAATATTGGTATCCAAGCGTGTATGCATTCCACGTACCGCCTTTAACAATGTATTCGATTTTGTCAGTCGCGTGACCACTTTCCTCGAGGGTTTGAATGCGTTGGCGCATTAATTCGTACGGGTCAAAATCAAGTGCGAGCGCGCGGGCAGCGGCTGGTTCAGTGGCAATATAACTTTTGGGCATGCGCACTTCGGTTGGACAGTACACGCATTTGCCTGGGCAATTGTATGGTTTAACCAATGACGTCACCACCGCAATCCCCGACAAGCTACGCACCTCGGCTTTGCGGAGTAATTTTAAAATCACGGGGTCAGGAGTGGTGCTGGTCTTTTTGCACCAGGTTTGATAGGCTACTAACAGTTTGCGGTTGCTAGGTTGCGCTAGCCCAAGTTGGTTGGCCGCAATGCGGCGCGCATCATCAAACTCAGCCTTGGTTTTAGGCTGAGCGGCAACCACTACTTCAATTATTTGTTCGTAAACAGACATGTCCGAATTAATCAAACACAATCGTACTGTATATAACCGCATCGCGGCACTTTTTTCGGCTACGCGCGAGTATAATTGGGACGATGTAGCCCAATTAACTGAGTATCTCAAACCCGGTGACCAGGTTTTGGACCTGGGGTGCGGGAATGGTCGATTATACCAGATTTTAGCCAAAAAACAAGTGCAGTATACTGGTGCGGACCAAAGTGGTGAACTAATCGCCCTGGCCCAGCAAAAATCCCCTGGGGCCGAGTTTGTGGTGGCCGAGATGACGACCTTGCCTTTTGCCGATGCCCAATTCGACGCCATTTTTTGCATTGCGGCCCTTAATCACATTCCTGGGCACAAATTGCAGCTCCAGGCCTTGCGCGAAATGCGTCGCGTCCTTAAGCCGGGCGGGCATTTACTCATGACCAACTGGAATTTACATTCAGACAGTGCGCAAAAAAATATTCGCAAACATGGTTGGGTGATTCGTACAGACATTGCTGACTCGGCTGGGATCGATGTAATGGTACCATGGAAAAGCCCGCAGGGCGAAACACTGGGCGAGCGGTATTATCACGGTTTTACCGAGGCCGAATTGACGCAACTTTTTGGTGAAGCAGAATTTTCAATTGTCGACCAGTATTATAGCTCAAAAGGTGAACGGGTGACTGTTGGCGATGGTGGTAACGTCATTACGGTTGCTATATAAAAATTTCTTTATGCCTGTCAGCACTAAAAATTTTCCCGCGCCAATTCCACTCCGCAAAATGATTGGACCAAGTTTTATTATTTTGGCACTGGGGCTGGGATCGGGCGAAGTGATTTTGTGGCCATATTTGGTGGCTAATTATGGTCTTGGAATTGCGTGGGGTGCAGTGCTTGGTATTACCTGCCAGTTTTTTATAAACATGGAAATCGAGCGGTATGCGCTCGTGCGCGGCGAAAGTGTGTTTGTTGGACTTGCGAAAATGTCGCGCGCATGGCCATATTGGTTTGTGGCTTCGACATTTATTGCCTTTGGTTTGCCGGGTATTATTGCGGCGGGCGCGCAATTATTGGCCTCTGTATTTAGTTTGAGTAATTACACGTGGTTGGCCGCTGGATTGTTAGTTGCGATTGGATTAACGCTCAGTTTGGGGAAAACCGTGTATGGTTTAATGGAAAAACTTACAACCACTGTGGTTTTGATTGGTGTGCCGTTTATTTTTGTGTTGGCAATTTGGGTTAGTGGCCCGGCCGATTGGCAAGCTGCTCTGAGTGGTTTAATGGGGCAGGGAAATGGGTATCAATTTTTACCAAGCGGGATTGCGCTCGCTACATTTTTGGGCGCATTTGCGTACTCGGGCGCCGCGGGTAATTTGAATTTGACCCAATCAATTTATATTAAAGAAAAAGGGTATGGCATGGGGGCCTTTGCCCAAAAAATTGCTGGACTTTTTCACAAAGATAAACACGAGCCGATTCAATTGGAGGGAGTAACGGTCGCAGATACGGTCGCCAATCAATTGTTGTTCAAAAAATGGTGGCGTCTGGTGAATACTGAACATGCGTTAGTGTTTTGGTTCATGGGCGCATTGGCAATGGTGTTGCTAATGACGTTGTCGTATGCTACCGCATATGGAACTGGCAACACAGCCACGGGAATTAATTTTGTGATTACCGAAGCGGCCGCAATTGGGCAGCGCACTGCACCGATTTTTGGAACACTTTTTTTGCTCGCAGCGGGGATTATGTTAGTACAAACCCAACTAGGGGTGATGGACTCAACCTCGCGTATTATGGCCGAAAATTGGGCCTTGCGACGTGGCAAAAGTGGAGATATTAATTTGTCTAAAATGTATGGTGCTTTTTTGTGGGCGCAAATTGCGTTTGGGTGCGTTTTGTTTGCGCTTGGTATTCATGAGCCAAAAAACTTAATTGTGGCTGGCGCCGTGATGAATGCAATTGCGATGTTTGTCCACATTGGGCTGGTGTCTTGGTTAAATTGTCGGACACTACCAAAATCATTTCAACCAAAAAATTGGCGCCGTGCGGTAATTGGAGCCATTTTTATCTTCTTTGGGGCTTTTAGCACAATTGTGCTCACGGATCTTTTTAAGTAATCACGCCCTCAATTGGTCCTGGTGGGACAAATAATCGGACGGGCGAGAGTATCCAACTCTCACCCTGTATTTGCTGTTAACGTTGTCGCAGCGCCATCATGATGCGGTTGATCTCATCGCGTCGATTACGCAATGCAAAGAGAACGACCGCCTGCCGTGGCTGATAGGGTATGAGATCACTCGTGTAGCGACAGAGGTGCGGATGGTCGAGCACGAGCTCGCTGTCCTTGTCCGTCGTGAGTTCGACTTGGATCTTCCCGCCGACCAGGGTCATGGTGACTGGCGGCTGCATTTTGAGGTGCAGAATCAACTCACGTGTGCTGCTACCAACACCTCGGTTGAGCTGGTAGATCTCGAAGGCATGTTGGGCCCGTAGCAACCAATTCTTTCGGGCCACGAGTTCTGCGAGGTCATCCCTGGTCGTTTGGGTATATCCTCTAGTCTCTGCCTGGAGTTGTCGCCTTTTTCGGCGATTTAGCGGTGTCGTCATTAACAGTCCCCCCTACGACGCAGTCTCGCGTCGTTTGGTGACAGGGTAATGGTAAAATTAGAAAAAGTCAATCAGGCCCCGGTAATCAAACACGCTACAGGGCCGGTAAACCGCGCACCATACGAGGCTTGGATTAGGCCAGCTATCGCCACGGCACTATTCGGTGAAATATCTAAATCAGTAGTTTGCTTGACTGTGGCCATGGCTTGTTCAATGTTGGCATCGGTTACAATCCAGCCAGAACCTTTGGTTTTTAAAACTGCCTCGATTACGGAAAATTTGCGGTGAGCGACATTGTCTACAATCGCACTTGCGAGTGAGTGCTCGGACACATTTGGTGTACGGGCGTGCGTTGGGCACAGTGGATTTTGAAAAGCCGTGGTGATCGGGTGGCATACATCAGTTTGAACCACGTGAACCTGAGGAATTGGGTTAGCGTGCGCAACAAAGTATTCGGCCAAGGCTTGGGCGCACGTGCCTGACGAAGTTGGTACAAATACTGCTTGCAGATTGGGGATACGCAATAATTCCGCGGCCAATTCGTGGTAGCCGCGTAGCGCTAAATCGTCGGTGGATTGACGGAGATTTGTGGCCAAGCCATCGGCCTCGGCTTTAAACGCGCTTTGTTTAGGATTCGTCACCTGCGCAACGGAAATGTGTTCGTTGGCAATTTTTTGTAGCGGTGCCAACTTGGTTGCCGGAATCTTTGACCCTACAAAAATTTGCAGGGTGATTATTTTGGTCGGATTATTTTCATTGTGGTGTCGTACGGCCAAGGCAGCAGCCAAGGCAGCATTGCCAGACGAAGAAATCACAAATTTATTCACCCCATCCTGGTGAAAATAATGATCAATCATCAGGGGGATGGAGCGGCCCTTGTGCGAACCAAATGGGTGTAGGTCCTCGCGTTTAAGCCAGACCTCGGGTAGGCCTAGGGCGGCGGCAAGTTGCGGTACTGGTGTTTGGGGGGTTTTCATACTTGTCAGTAGGCAAAGAAAGTGCTAGCATTACTATAAACCTTTGTAAATTATCACTATGAAACTTGTTTGTCCAGAATGCAAAAATCTTGTTGATTTAGCTCGCCACCCACACTTGGCTCCGGCTGATATTGTGGAATGCAACCACTGTGGCATTACTCTTGGAATTGAAAATATTTCCGGCGACGAGGCTACGGCCGAAATTGTTGACGAGGGCAAATAATTAGTTTACCCCAAGCTTCTCTTTGAACGCCGCCAATTTGGCTGGTTCTAAAAATTTCCACTTGAGCAGGTCAAATGCGAATTGGCCAAATTCTTTGTAATTAGAAAAAACAACTTCTAAGAATTCATCAAAGCTAACTTCGCGTACAGTAATTTTTTCGCCAGCATCCAAATTAATTTCCGAGGCCACAATAACGTTGCGAGCGATAAACATGGTAATCTCCCAATCAATTTTACCTGGATAAACATAGGTTACCAGGTGTTCCCAATCCTCCGTAGCTAAACCAGCCTCCTCCAGCAGTTCTCGTTTTGCGCCTTCAAGTGCAGATTCATCTAGCTCTTGTCTCCCGCCAAACACACTTACAAATTTACCATTGTTGGGCTGTTCTTCTTCGGAAATCAAGATTTTATTATTGCGCGTAGCAATAACTTGAGCTGAGTAGGGTCGCTTAATCATTTCAAATGTGGCTGTCGAACCATCAAATAGTTTTTGTGGCCATTGAAACACTTCAAAAATTTCGCCTTTAAATACTGATTTTGCCTGTTCGGGAATTTTCATATTATAGTTTGGCAATAAGATTTTCAATCATGCCGCGGAAACCGTGCGAACCAAGGAAAACAATCACACTGTTTGCTTGTGCAGCCAAGTGCGCAACAAGCTCGTCATCATTTTCAAAATAATGCGCATTGCTGTGTGTTTGGGCGATTGTGGCCGTTAATTCGGGACCATCAATTGGTGGGGCGGCGTCATCTGCGTCAATTTTCACGCGTGTTAGACGCGGGATAATAACCTCGTCCGCAGCCGCAAATGCATTCGCGTACAATGGTTTGGCATCTGGTTTGCGATTGCCCGTGTTTGGTTCAAAGACTGCAATGATTTTTTTGTCACTATACACGGCGTGTAAATTCTCGAGCACAGATTTGGCTTTGGCTGGCGAGTGGGCAATGTCATCAAATACTGTAACTGCACCATCAAACCGTTTTTCTAAACGGCGCTTAAGGCCAGGGAACGAAGCAATCGCACTCACAATTACATCGGGCTCGATCATCAGTTGGTGGGCCATGGCAAATGCACCGGTAATATTTTCGGCCTGATATACGCCCAACAGCGGCGCCTTGATTGTCGCAATCACTTTGTCCATGTGTACAATCTCAAATTGCAGGCCACCCGGACTCTGTGTCACAGTGCGGTAACTGTAAATCGCATCTGGGTCTGTGCCGTAGGTAATAATGAGCGGTCCGTTCGCGCGCGCGGCCATTTCTAGGGCCGTTAAATTATCAGTGCTCACGGCAATCAACCCCTCGGCTGGTACACTATGTACCAACTTCTCAAACGCCGCCAAATAGCTGGCCTCAGTTGGGTACACGTCCACGTGGTCCCACGACACCGCAGTGAGTAACAAAAATTTTGGTTTGTAGTGCGCAAACTTTGGGCCATTGTCCCAACGCGCGCTTTTGTATTCATCACCTTCCAAAATGCTCCATTTACCGTCATTCAAGGCTGCAGACGCAAAGTCACCAGTGGCCAAACCGCCAAACATATAACTTGGCGCCAGGCCAGCTTGGGTAAAAATCCACGACAACAGCGCAGTGGTCGTTGTTTTGCCATAGGTGCCTGCACACACAATCGAATCATCACGCAACCAAAATTCGGCAATCGCTTCGGGGTATGATTTGTATGGAATTTTTTGTGCTTGCACCGTGAGCCATTCAGGATTTTGCGAACCCGCCACATTACCAACAATTACCAAATCGGGCGTACCCATTTTTTCCGGATGCCAGCCTGCATACCAATCAATCCCACTGCCTTGCAACATCGTCGACACTGGCGGATAAAAACCCACATCACTACCGCTCACTTTGTAACCCTTTTTGTGCAACGCCAACGCCAGTGCGCTCATGGCTACGCCGCAAATGCCGATGAAGTGTATGTGTTTCATAAAATATTTTCTGGCAATGTACGTTTTGATCGCTTAAACATTTTTGTGTATACGCAAGTAAATGTGATGGCGTATGCTATACAGCATGACCATAACCAGTCTAATACATAATAGGCGTTTGGTTTTGTCTCTATATGTAAGATAATAAAGGCAAAAATAGTGCCAATAATGACCATAGCAATCAAGGCCGCTACTGCAGCTTTCTTTGAAATTTTTTTCATTATTAATTTTTCTTGTTCAACTGTCCCTAATTCTTTTTTATTTTCTTTATATAATTGGTAAGTTAGACATAGTACGAATACTATTACAGCGCCGATTGTGTTGTAACTAAGAAAAAAAATAGAGTATAGGATGACGACAGTATCAAATACTAGAGTGCCAAAAAGATTTTTCAAAAAATCCATTCCATTGCAACGGTAAATGTCTATGAAGCCATCACATGTAAAAAACTCTCTAACAATACCGCCTTTGCCCAATTCTTCTATGTCACTTCCTTTAATTTGGTTGGCCACGGTGTTGTAGACAAACAGTATCAGGGCAATTACAAAAATAACTACGAGAGTTCTGTAAAATGAATAAAGTATGTTATGTAACAATTGTTGTTTAGAAATTTTCATATTTTTCGTTTTTTCATTATCACTATGACAGAATAATAGAAGATGACCGTGCCGCCCAGTATAAACGGCATTTCAAATGGCAGAACAAAAATTTGTGAATGTAAAAATTCCGGAAAATCGCAAGTATACGAATTGAACCAACGACTGCAGACAAAATTGCCCGGCTCGTATCCTCCTTTGCCACCTAAATCGTCCGAAACGTTTTTTCTATCTATTTTTTGTCCAATACCAATCACCAAAACTGTAGATAGTAAAATCGAGACAATTCCCAAAATAATTTTGCAGTTTTATTTTTCATACTATAGTTGGATTTTTTTTAACCCTTCCAAATCCGTCCTCCACTGCTCTCCATCAAACCACTCCAATCCAGCGAACTGCAACTTGTACACATCAGTCGGGCGCTGGAATGAACCGAGGTAAATATACTTTTTGTGATTTTCCTGTACCCAGAGAATCGCGCGGAGCATCATGCCCATGCCGAGATTGGGTCGGTCATTTTCAAGCGTATAAAATGGGTAACAGTAATGAACCAATTTTTCGTTGGTGTAAATGACGCAATATCCGACTGTCACGTCTTGTATTTTATACGTGAACAATTGATTGAAATTACTTTTCGTCTTATCGGTCAAAATTTCTTTTACTTTGTTGGCGGAAAATGTGCCGTCACCAAATTTGGTATCATAAAAATCTTTGGCTAGTTTGCCGATGGACCAGTGATAGTTAGTCAAGGGGAGTGAAGCGATAGCTAATTCGAGTCCTTCAGTTTTTTTTAATACCCGGCGATTTTCACTGGACAAAGAAAATTTTTCTAAATTAATTCGCAGGCTGCGTGTTTGATTCATTTCGCCTTTACTTACGCGTGTAAACACAAAGCCAGCCTCGTACGCTGCGGTAACAGCCGCATCGTCGCCTGGCTCAATGGTTTTTTTCTGCCACACTAAATACATATTAGTACAACGCTACCCACAATCCTAACAGTACAAAACCCGCGTGAATGATCCAAAAACGCATCACGGTTTTTTCTTCGCTCCAACCGCGCATTTCAAAGTGGTGGTGCAGCGGCGCCATTTTGAAAATGCGGCGACCGAGGATGTGGCGACCAAATACTTGAATGACCACGCTGGCTAACTCAATGTAAAAAATAAACGCGAGGAACGGCAAGAGTAACATTTTGTTAATTACAATTGCGTTAATGGCGAGCAAAGCGCCAAGCCCTAGCGAACCAACATCACCCATTTGGAAGCGTGCTGGCTTGATATTAAAGTACGTGTAGGTAATTAAGGCGCCAACAGTAGTGGCGTTAAGGAGTGTAATTTCGGGGAAGCCCTCGAGCCAGCTAATCAGGGTGAGTACCGCAAACGTAATAATGAGTGAGCCGCCGGCCAAACCATCCATCCCATCGGCAATGTTGACCGCGTTGGCCGTAACCATGACAAAGAAAATAATCGCCGGAATTAACCACCAGCCAAAGTTTACAAAACCATCAAAGGGAATACTAACATTGTGCCACGATGGGCCGAGTTTGTAGTAAATCCACCAGGCCGTAATTGCGCCAGCGGCAAATTGCAATAATAATTTTTCGTGCACATGCACACCTTTGCCAGGGTGTGAGCCAAGCCACAAGGAGGTGCGTTTAAACAATGTCCAGGGCAGAGTGATGGTGAGCCACAGTTTTACGAGCGGATTTTTATGCACGCGAATTAAGCGCAAGGTGTGTTTGAGGTCGCGGTTGCGTCGCTTTTCGCCGTAAATGTTGAGCACATCATCAATTCCACCCAACAGTGCAGACAATAGCATGACCCCAATCGGTACATAGGTAAAACTGCGGGACCAGTTACATAACACTGTAATCACAGCTACCGTTACAATCACCAGCAAGCCGCCCATAATTGGGGTGCCGACCTTGTCGCGGCGGCCCTCCATCGCCAACGTGGCGTCGTATGGATTAGTGCGGGTGATTTTGTATTTATATAAAAATTTAGTGAGCAACGGGGCCCACAAAAAGCTGATAACCGCGGCCAACAGGCCAAAGCCAATGGCGGCACGTAGGACGTCGAGGGAAAGGGTGATAGTCATAGGTAGGCTAAGCATAGCGCAAAAATGGGGGCTTGGCAATTGACAAAATTGCCAGGTTCTGGTATAGTTCGGCGTTAGTCTGTGTTCTTTAGCAATCCCTCTCCTGCCAATTTTTCCTCTGTATTTAGTCAAATATAGGGTAAAAATGGCCAGGAGAACTGCCTGGTTAAAACGGCAAGCCGTAGGTCTGACACGGTGTCTAGGCAAGCGGTACGCCCTCACGAGGCCTAAAAAAGGAGGATCGCATGGAGCGATCTGGGGGTGGTATTCTCAGTGAGCCGGGAATTTTGGCTGAGATCGGGAAGGTGATCACGGCCGAGGTTCTGGCTCAGGGCGGCACGGACGATGATGTCCGGGCCATTCTCACAAACCGTGAGCTGCAGCAACAGATGGCCGCGCTCACCATCGCCGCGCGCCCGAACGCGGAAGAAGATTCGGGAAGCGATGCGTCGCCGGAAAAGACGTATCCCGTGACGGTCCCCGAGGGCGTCACGTTCATGGGAATGGTCCGGGAAGGTTGGTACGATATCTTGTATAACAAGGATCTCATGGACGATCATTTGTCGGACCGGAACCTGGGTCCGACCGGGAGCTTCAACCTCGAGCTGCTCCACTTCGGCTACGACATCAGCATCGAGACCGCGGAAAAAAACATACGGGAACTTAATTACAAGCCAGCCACCCTCGGGATGCTGCTGGCGTTCGGGGCGAAATATCTCGACGAAATTCAATTCCCGGTGATTTGTCTGGGCACGCACTTCTGGCACCTATACAGCTTCATGTGCTACCTGCCGTTCGTCGAGATCACCGAAGAAAACAAAAAGCGCATGATGGGCGTGGGCTATTGCAAACATGGTTATCGTGGTCACTGCCGCTGGCTCGTCTACCGCGAGGCGCCCCGAACGATGGCCTATTAGATCCTGGTGGCTTGGGTCCTCAGCTTGAGTGCCCGTGGCCCCTTGGTCCTTGTAACGCTGGCGCGCAACTACACCCGCATCAATTTGTCTCCGACTTGCTCGGACGAGAATTGGTGCGGGTTCTTCATTTTATGATTCACCTAATTTAAAATCCGCAATCGCCGCAGCTCAAGTTTGGTTGCGTCTTGGGCGTGGGCAAATGTTTCGTTGTCACGGTCAGTTTTATTTTTTTCAGTCCAGGTTTGTTCAAGTAATGTCTTTGCCGGATCGTTAATCGTGATTGAACCCTGCCGTGCGCCGTGGTTATATTGGCCCTCTGCGCTCCAGCGGAAGGTGTGCGTGTAATGGATTGTGTCCTCATCAACTGCGTGGACAACAAGTACGTGATTTAATTTTTTTTCTGGCCCTGTTTGCCACAAAATTAGTAGGTCACCTGGTTGTACGTGCAAAAGCGAAATCGACATTGTGTTTTTATCATCAGCGAGCACGGCTACACTGACATTTTCGGCCGGACGCAAACGTGTTAAAAATCGACGCACAAAATTCGTGGCATGCGTAAAATGCAATACCTTGCGTAAATCAATTTTTTTCTTTGCCCCTACTTCGGCCGCCAGCGTGTAGTAGGCAAGCGCCGAACAATCGACGCCCACATTATGATCGACCAAAAATTTTTTAATGGCCTCGTCACTAAGTTCACCAAGGGCGATCCGGTCGCGCAGTGCCATTAATTCGGCCTCTTCCACTATGTCCGCAGGCGTGCCCTTGCCAATGAGCGCGCGCAGCCCGCCGCGTACTTTGTTGCGTTGGTTATTAAAATACGGCGCATTAACGTGCTTGCCAGCAAATGGTAATTGCAAATAATCATTCAAAATTGCTTGCGCGGCTGGTGTGAGAGTTTTCATAATTACGCCAATGCTTGATTAAGGCAATCGACAATCGCTTGGCCCACTTCGTTAAATTTACCAGGGGCACGGAACAGGCTGGTGGCGCTTTGGATGCGCAAACGGTCACTGCCTGGCTCGGTGTTGGGATATGCAATGCAGTTAAAGCCCAATGTTTGCAGGGTGTTGATTGCTGGCTGTAAACGCTGGTCAGACAAATCAAGGCCGGGTTGGTTGCGCAGAATAATTTGTGCACCATTGTAAATCGGAATTAATTTTTTTAGAGCGGCGCTGTTGTTCGTCAGGGCTAGCAGATGAGCCTCGAATGTTGTTGTATAAACAGTCATATCTTTGGCCGATGCTTGAAGTCGTGATTCGTATGTAGTTGACGCTGGTTGTCGCGCATTGATTTCAATCAAATATAATTTTTGGGCAGCCACATCGAGTATAATGTCAACACCAAACAGACCGCGCCAGCCTTCGTGAGCCAACTTGGCGCCAATGTCCATGACAATTTGTTCGTATTGCCTGTACAGCGCACTGTCTATTAGCTGCTTTCCAAGTGCCCAATCATTACCGATGGTAGTAAAGGCACTATTGGTAAACGGTGCCAGGCCAGTGATTTGGTAACTAATATTACCAGTAATCACAGTATTGCCGCAGACTATGTTGTTGCTTGTAAACATGTAGCCATTCACAAAATCAGTCACTCGCACGGGGCGGTCGGGAAATTGCGTTTGTAATTCTTGCAACTTGGTTGCGTTATCAATTAAAATTGTCCCATTGCCCGTGTGCGCGCGGTTGAATTGTACGATAAATGGCGCACCTGCAAATACGACGTCTTTTAGTAACTGAATTTTGTGGGGTGGTAAATAGTTAGCCAAATCACCTAACCATTCTACTTGCGAAATTTTTTCCTCGACCTGATTGGCCAGAGTGGCTGGTGGATTGAGCAACTTCCAACCACGCGCTGCGCATAGTTTGGTAATGGCTGGAATATTTTTGAACACCACAATGCCAGCGTCGGGATATTGTTCCAAACAAGCCACTGTAGTTGGGTGCTGCAGCAATTCTGGCGTATCCAGTGATGTTTCGGCTTCTATGAGAATAATGTCAGAGCGTGTGGCAGCCACTTGCTTGGCAAACGGAGTGGAATTTGTAATAATGATAAGAGCTGACCCAGTTTGTGGGCCCAAGGCTCGCTCTAGGTCACGCGCAATATAAATAACAGTGTTTTTTGGCTTCATATAGAGAATTCTGCCCACACTGTACCAAAGATATGCTAAAAAAACAACTCGAACAATTTGGCCAGGTAAAAACAAACGAACCGCTCGCCAAACATACAACCTTTAAAATTGGCGGTCCAGCCGAGTATTTGGTGGTGGTCGAGGATACCGAAAAGTTAGTGGCGCTCCTGCAATTTGTCGATGGCGCCGGAATTCCTTATTTTATTTTGGGCGGTGGCAGTAACATGCTTGCTGGTGACGAAGGTTTTCGTGGCGTGGTCATCAAAGTTAAAACGCAAAAGACCGAAGTTCTGCCCGATGGTTTATTAGTTGACGCTGGTTGCATTACTGTAGCTGTGGCTCAATTGTCCATGCAGCATAATTTTACTGGCTTTGAGTGGGGAGTTGGTGTGCCAGGCACAATTGGTGGGGCGGTCCGTGGTAATGCAGGGGCAATGGGTGGAGAAATGAAAGATTCGGTAGTTAGTGTAACAGTATACCGCGATGGTGAGGTGGTAGAACTCAGCGCGACTGATTGTGGTTTCGGGTATCGTGACAGCGTGTTCAAACATGGCGGTGGAGTAGTATTGCGCGTACGCTTGCGGCTATTGCCCGTGGATACCAAAGAGGGGGCCAAAAAAGCGTTGGAATACCTGCAATATCGCAACAAAACCCAACCGCAAGGCTATGCGTCCACGGGCTGTGTGTTCAAAAATTACGAAATAAAACCAAATGAGTGCGCGCGTGAGGCCGCTCTGCTGGCTGCCTACCCCGAGGATCACGCGAAAATTGAACAGTTTTTTGCCACCAAAAAGATTCCCGCTGGTTGGTTAGTGGAGAAAGCTGGCCAAAAAGGGGCCCGAATCGGGAACGCAATGGTGAGTGAGCGACACGGAAATTTTGTGGTAAATACTGGTGGGGCGACGGCGACTGAAGTATTGGCTTTGGTTGAGCAGGTCAAGAACGCAGTGCACGAAACCACCGGATTTACAATCGAAGAAGAAATGCAGGTAATTTAATCGTAATAAAAAATATATGATAATCACGATTCATGGTACTGGGATTGAATTAACCGAAGCGCTCAAAACATATGCGCATGACAAAGTCACGGCTTTGGAAAAATTTTTTAGCGGTGTGACCAAAGTTGAAATTGATATTGGTATGCGCTCGCACCATCACCAAAAAGGCGAAATTTATTACGCCGAAGTCAATATGCATGTGCCTGGTAATTTAATCCGGGTCGAAAAAGAAGCAGAAGATTTATACAAAGCCATCGACAAGGTTAAGGATCATTTAAAAGTGGAACTCGAAAGTGCAGACGAAAAACGTCGCAGCAAGGATAAAAAAGCGATTCGTCAGAGCAAAGCTTATTTGGGGGACTAAATGCAAAAGCAGGGGAGGACTAAAGCCGCTCGTTTTGGTGAACAATATATTCGGTGTGTTTGGAATTATGAAGACAGACAGTGGTACTATTCAGTCGTGGATTGTATCTCTGTTTTGGTTAGCACAAAAATCCTCTTCGTTATTGGACTGATTTTAAACGTCGAGTACTCCGTCAAAGTCAATATAAATTCCCTGGGGAAATTTACGCAAAATGCGTAAAATTGAACTTAGAATCCAGAGTGTACAAGAAGGTGTCCTCCGACACCCTACCGGCTGACGCAATTTTGGTACTTTGGGGCCTGTTAGGTTGCCCTGGTGACCCTGCCTTTCACCGCTGGATTTTGTTTAAAATCTGCACCGCTAAGGGCCAGCACCTCCATAGACAAAGGTGGAAAGAGGTGGTATAATGCCGGCTGCCTGTTTTGTCTTTTTTTTATGGATTTTCTCAAGAAATTGTTTGTACCGTCCCCAAAACGGGTTATGGCTAAGTACCAGGCTCGGATTGATGCTATCAACGCCCTCGAGCCAGCCATGGCAGACCTGTCTGACGAGGCCTTAAAAGCCAAAACCCAGGAATTCCGTGATCGCTTGGCCGCCGGCGAGACTATTGACCAAATTTTGCCCGAGGCCTTTGCAGCAGTACGCGAGGCGGGTAAGCGTGTGAGTAACATGCGTCATTATGATGTCCAGTTGCTGGGCGGCATGGTGCTGCACGAAGGCAAGATTGCCGAAATGCGTACTGGTGAAGGTAAAACACTGGTAGCCACTTTACCAACGTACCTGAACGCCCTTTTGGGCAAAGGTGTACACGTGGTCACGGTCAACGATTATTTGGCCAAACGTGACGCCGTGTGGATGGGTAAAATTTACCACGCCCTTGGTATGAGCGTCGGTATTATTCAGAACATGCGGGTTTCGTTTCAATATGACCAAAGTGCCGAAGAATCAGTGCGGGCCTGCAGTCGTCAAGAAGCATACCGCTGTGATATTACGTACGGTACAAATAACGAATTTGGGTTTGATTACTTGCGCGACAACATGGTGCAGGGTTTGGAGCAAATGGTCATGCGTCCAGGGAGTGAAATGGCCTTTGCGATTGTCGACGAAGTAGACTCAATTTTAATTGACGAAGCGCGCACGCCTTTGATTATCTCTGCGCCAGCCGCTGATGCTAACGATCAATACCATCGCTTTGCTCAACTGGTTCGTCAGTTAAGTGAAAAAAATGATTATAACGTGGACGAAAAAATGCGTAGCGCCACGCTGACCGAAGAGGGGATTAAAAAATTTGAGCAGTGGCTCGGTGTTGCGAACATTTACGAAGAAGGTGGCATTAGCACGGTTCATCATATTGAACAAGCCCTCAAAGCCGAGGTGTTGTTTAAGCGTGACCGTGATTACATGGTAGATAATGGCGAGATTTTGATTATTGACGAATTTACGGGCCGCAAAATGGTTGGTCGTCGCTATTCCGAAGGGTTACATCAAGCCATTGAAGCCAAAGAAAATGTAACTATTCAACAAGAAAGTCAAACCCTGGCCACCATTACTTTCCAGAATTTATTCCGCATGTACGGTAAGTTGGCTGGTATGACGGGTACAGCTTCAACTGAGTCCGAAGAACTGTTCAAGATTTACCACCTGGAAGTGGTAACTATACCAACCAATCGCTCTGACCGCCGCACTGACTTGCCTGATCGCATTTATAAAACCGAAGAGGCTAAATTTCGCGCTGTAGCCGAAAAAGTCAAAGAGTGCCGTGCCAAAAATCAGCCAATTTTAGTGGGTACGATTTCGGTTGAAAAAAACGAACGTTTGAGCGCCTACTTAACTGCTTTGGGTATTCCACACGAGACTTTAAATGCCAAGAACCACGAACGTGAAGGTGAAATTATTGCGCAAGCCGGTCGCCCAGGGGCAGTCACCTTGGCTACCAACATGGCCGGTCGTGGTGTGGATATTAAATTAGGTGGCGAACCAGCCGTGCCTGCAGATGTGGAAACCGTGAATGCCGCGGGTGGTTTGTTTGTACTTGGTACTGAACGTCACGAATCGCGTCGCATTGATAATCAGTTGCGTGGACGTGCGGCCCGCCAGGGTGATCCAGGTATGACACAATTCTTTGTTTCGACCGAGGACGATCTCATGCGTATTTTTGCCGGTGATCGTCTGAAAAATGTCATGACTCGTTTGAATGTCCCTGAGGATATGCCAATCGAGCAGGCCATGATTACCCGCATGCTCGAAAATGCGCAAAAGAAAGTCGAAGCTCATCATTACGATACCCGCAAACATTTGCTCGAATACGATGATGTACTTAATCGTCAACGCACCGCGATCTATAATCGCCGCCGTCAAATTTTAGAAATTGCCGCTGGTAACGCCCCAGTTACGGCCGAAGTTGCGACCACTGAATCATCCGAAACTGCCGACGAAGTAATTACTGCGCCAATTGAAAAACAGTACCACAGTCTGCGCGCGATGATTGAAGATTTAATGGCCCAAGAAATTGAAACTGTAGTTTCGTATCACACTGCACCAGCAGAGAGTGATGGTGACTGGAATATTGCCGAGATTGTGCAAACCATGCGCACGATTTTCCCACTGAGTGACGCTGAGATAGTCGAAATCAATACGATTGCGAAACGCGACACCCACAACAACGAGGGTGATGTGATTGTGCGCGATGCCCTGGTAAAACATTTAGTGACCAAGGCTCAAGCCCACTACGACAATATGCAAGCTTCGGTGCTAACACAATCACCGACTGCCGAAGATGGTCAAAAAGTCCTCCATGAAGTTGAAAAAGCCGTGCTTTTGCGTTGTATCGATATGTTATGGGTAGATCATTTAGTGGCGATTGATTATTTGCGAGCCGGGATTGGTTTGCAAGGTTATGGCCAACGTGATCCACTCATTGAATATAAACGTCAAACATTTAGCATGTTCAACGAGCTTTTGGCCGCCATTCAAAAAGAAGTTGTGTACACTTTCTTTAAAGTCAACATTGGGATTCAATTGGCTCCATCAATTATGGCCAATGATGAACTCACTTTGACTGGAGCCGAAGGTGCCTCGGATCGGGCACCTGCCACAAGTTCTGAATCGTTAACAACTTCACAATCGATTGAAGATGGCAAAATCGGCCGCAATGACCTATGTTACTGCGGTTCAGGTAAAAAATATAAAAAGTGCCACGGCAAATAAAACACTCTTGACTAGGGTATAGGCGATAGTTTACACTTAGGCCCAACTATGAAAAATCAAACCCCAACCAATAAAACTCGTTCAGCTCTTCGTTGGAGCGTAGCCGGTATCGTCGGTTTATTCATTGTGTCTCTTGGATTTGTGATTCCAGAGCCATTTAACAAAGGAATTGAGCAATTAAACACCAAATTCGGTGTTGGTTTGCCAACAGTTCCAGTACACCCATTCCGCCTTGGTCTTGACCTTCGTGGTGGGGTACAACTGGTTTACCAAGCCAATGTTAAAGATATTCCTGCCGGTGAACAGGGCGCGGCTGTGGAAGGTGTGCGCGATGTAATTGAACGCCGTGTGAATGGTATGGGTGTTGGTGAACCTGTGGTGCAAACCTCACAAGTTGAAGACATCTACCGAATTAACGTCGAGTTACCTGGCGTGACCGATGTTGCTCAGGCCATTAAAATGATCGGTGAAACACCAATTTTAGAATTTAAAGAACGTAACACTGAACCAGCCCGTGATTTAACTGAACAAGAAAAGAAAGATTTAACCGCTTTCAACGCAGAGGCCAAAAAGCAAGCCACGGCGACTTTGGTACGTTTAAAGAAAAATGAAAGTTTTGACACCTTGGCTACAGAATTATCACAAGACGAAATTAGCAAGAACAATCGCGGATACATGGGTTTTATTAGTAGTCAGTCAATTTACCCAACATTGTATAATTGGGCCAAAATCAGCAAAGAGGGCACAATTAGTCAGACTGTTGTCGAAAGTGCAGAGGGCTATAATTTACTTAAACGTGGAGCCGAGCGCACTGGTGTGTCCGAAGTTAAGGCAAGTCATATTTTGATTTGTTATTTAGGTGCAAAAGGTTGTGATGCTACCATGGCCAAGGATGAAGCACGTGCCAAGGCCAAGCAAATTTATGATCAAGCTAATGCCAATAATTTTGCTGAGTTAGCCAAAGAGAATACTACGGATCCATCGGGAAAAACAACGGGTGGTGACTTAGGTTGGTTTACTACCAGCACTATGGTACCTGAATTTGCTCAAGCAGTCAGTTCGGCTAAAAAGGGCGATATCATTGGACCTGTTGAAACAGCCTTTGGTTTTCACATAATTTACAAACAAGATGAGCGGGTAACTTCTGAGTATGAAATCTCCCGTATTTTGTTTAAAACCAAAACAGCCACCGACATTGTACCTACTCCAGAAGAGTGGAAAAATACTGGTTTATCAGGTAAGCAATTACAACGGGCCGAGGTAACAACTGATCCGAAGACTGGCGCCGTCATGGTTTCGATTCGCTTTAATGCCGAGGGGACTGAATTATTTAAGCAAATTACTACGCGTAACTTGCAAAAGCCAGTTGCTATTTTCCTGGATGGCCAGCCAATTAGCGTGCCAAATGTAAATAGCGTAATTAGTGATGGTAATGCAGTAATTACTGGCAGTTTCACTTTGAGCGAAGCACGTTTGTTGGCGCAGCGGTTGAACGCCGGTGCTTTACCAGTGCCAGTTGAGCTTGTCTCGCGTCAAGGAGTTGAGGCAAGCTTGGGTGCAGATTCGTTGGCACGCAGTATTCAGGCGGGTATTTACGGTGCGATTTTAATTGCGATCTTCATGATCGCAGTGTATCGCTTGCCAGGTTTGTTGTCGGCAATCACTCTTGGTTTATACATTGTGATTACCTTGGCCATGTTTAAGTTGCTTGGCATCACCGTGACTTTGGCTGGTATTGCCGGTTTCATTATGTCGATGGGTGTGGCTGTAGATGCGAACGTTCTTATTTTTGAACGCTTGAAGGAAGAATTGCAGCGCGGTAAAAGTCTCAAATCGGCGGTAGAAGAAGGCTTTATGCGTGCCTGGACATCTATTCGCGATGGTAACTCGTCAACAGTGATCACTTGTTTATTCTTGATTTGGCTAGGTACTAGCTTTGTTAAGGGTTTTGCGGTGACATTAATCCTTGGTATTGCTGTCAGTTTGTTTACCGCAATTACGATTACTCGTGTCTTGCTGCGTTTTATAGCACCATGGTTTGATAAACAAACGTGGTTATTCCCTGGGTATACAACCAAGGGAAACCAATCCCAAAAATAATATGATGAATTTTATCAATAAACGCCGCTGGTATTTTGCTATTTCGGGAACACTAGTTGGTATTAGCGTGGCTGCCCTTATTGTGTGGGGTCTCAAACCAAATATTGATTTTACAGGAGGCTCACTGGTTGAATTTGAATTTAATGGCAGTCGTCCAACTCTGGAAGAGATGCAGGGCACAGTTGCAAAGGCACAAGTTGGTGAAGGGGTTGTGCAGCCAACGGCTGGCGCAAGTATTATTGTGAAGTTACCATACATTGATGAAGTGGCACACCAGCGTTTGTTGACGACTGTACGTGGTGATTACGAAAAAAACGGCACACAGGTTTTGGAAAAAAGAATTGAGACTGTAGGGCCATCGGTAAGTGCTACTATCAAAAAACGTGCTTGGTCAGCTGGTACCATGGTTGTGGCTGCAATCATTGCCTTTATCGCTCTTGCTTTCCGTAAAGTTTCCAATCCAGTAGCGTCATGGAAATTTGGCGTGGCCGCCGTGGTCTCGTTGTTACACGATGTCTTGATTACCATGGGTGTGTTTGCTTTTCTGGGGCATTTTCATGGCGTCCAGGTTGATATTCCATTTGTGGTAGCCCTGCTGACTATTTTCGGATATTCAGTTAACGATACTATTGTGGTCTTCGACCGTATTCGCGAAAATTTATTGCGCCGAACTGGTAGCAACTTTGCCGAAACTACAGAAAATGCAATTAAACAAACAGTGTGGCGTTCACTCAACACTTCCTTAACGGTGTTGACTGCCTTGGCTTGTTTGTTTATCTTTGGTGGTGAATCGGTTAAATACTTCTCGCTGGCCTTGTTTATCGGTATTTTCTTTGGAACGTATTCCTCGATCTTTTTGGCCAGCCCACTCCTGGTGTCGTGGGAAGCCTATGATCGCAAACGCAGCGCCCGTAAATAATTAATTAAAAACATCAAACCCCCGTCTAGGGGGTTTTTGTTTTTTGTGGTATACTGTGGTTACTACTTTTACCTATGTCCGAAAATTTATTGCGTCACCTTATTGCATTGTCAGGGACCTTGGTCTGTGCCTTGGCCTTTGTGGCTGGGTATGTTTCTGGGGTCAATACCTGGTGGTGGGCTGTATTTGTGGTTGGCTTCGTCTATTTAATCATCTTTAGGTTGTTGCAGCACCACTAGGTATGCAGCTTGGCATCTTTGTCATTGACTTTAGTTGGTTAAATGCTCTAGCAACACTCAGTGTGCTGCAGTGGATGGGCATTATTCTGGCCTTGGGTGGGTGGCTTTTTTTAGCCAAACCACTTTTATTTGTGTTTTTTCACTTGTACGAAGATTTAAAAGTCGATTTAAATGTACACCACTGGAAATACGTGTTGCTCGCGGTGGATATTCCCGCGTTAAATGTACAAACACCAAAAGCCGTTGAGCAAATGTTTTCGCAGCTTGCCGGTGCTTTCCATGAGCCAGATTTAAAGGACCGACTTAAAGATGGCTATAAACAGCGTTGGTTTAGTTTTGAGATTGTCAGTATCGAGGGCTACATTCAGTTTTTAATTTGGACCGAAGACGCCTTCCGTGATTTAGTTGAAGCTTCGATATATGCTCAATATCCAGACGCCACGGTCGTGGAAGTGGAGGATTATGTGAGTAGCGTGCCAGATAAATTTCCTAATGCTAACACTGATATTTGGATTAGTGATTTTGGTCTTGCCGAAGATAGCGCCTATCCAATCCGCAGTTATCGCGAATTTGAACATGCCATTTCCAAAGATACTGTGCTCAAAGACCCAATGGGTACATTTTTGGAAAGTTTTAGTCGTTTAGGTCCGGGTGAGCAAATGTGGTTCCAAATTTTAGTTGAGCCAATTAGTAATCATTGGAAAGAGGAAGCCATCCATAAAATTAAAGAAGTGATTGGCGAAAAACCACATGCGGCCGAAGACCATTTGGGTGATAAGGTAACCAAAGCTTCCATGAAGTTGCTGGAACGAATTGGCGACGAAGTTTTTAATCGTGAAGCTGGTGAAGCACATGGAGAGGAGCATGCAGGACCACCAAACCAGCTGCAGTACATGACTCCAGGGATGAGTAAGCTGGTTGAAGCAATGGAATTAAAAATTGCGAAACTTGGTCTTAAAACCAAAATTCGTGGAGCCTACATTGCACCTAAGTCGGTATTTAATCCGCGTCGAGGGGTCAATGCCATGGTGGGGGCGCTTAATCAATACAATATTCCGAGTGCCAACTCCATTGTACCAACCTATGGCGGCACCAGTAATAGCAAAAAAGGGTTGAGAAAGAAGAATGTTTTGATTAAAGCGTACAAGAAACGTAAAATGTCGGCTGGTGGCAAGACATGCGTTTTGAATATTGAAGAATTGGCCACAATTTGGCACTTCCCAATGTCGCACGTTAAGACGCCAAATGTACAAAAGGCGGCCAGTAAACAGGCCGAACCACCGACTGGGCTGCCGTTGGAACGCATTATTCCAAATTTACCGACTGATAATGATTCGGTCGGAGGTGAAAACGAACGCACTTTCACCACTGATTCGGGCGATATTGTCCGCTACGAGTAGTCGACCCTTGATTTTTTGGCTAGGTTGCGCTATAGTGCGCCCACTATGTGGATTCAGGATATTCTCCAAAAACCCAAGCCAATCTTGGCGCTTTCGCCCATGGCCGACATGACTGATTCGGCTTTTTGTCAGGTTGTCCGCCGTATTGGGGGCGCAGATGTGGTTTATCGCGAAATGGTCTCGGCCGAAGCAGTGGTACGTGATAATACCAAGACATTGGGCATGACTGACTTTGTGCCAGCCGAGCGTCCAATTGTGCAGCAAATTTTTGGCTCTGATCCGCTTACTATGGCGCGCGCGGCCGCGATTGTAATGGAGCACGCTGGCCCAGAAGGGATCGATATTAACATGGGTTGCCCGGTATACAAAATTACCAGCAACTTCAATGGCTGTGCGCTCATGAAGGAGCCAGACCGGGCAGCGGCCATCATTCGTGAAATTAAGCAGGCGATTGGGGATACACCACTTTCGGTTAAGATCCGTCTTGGCTGGAGTGATCCTGATGATTTTAAAAAATTTATTCCCGTAATTGAAGAGGCGGGTGCGCAATTAATTACAATTCATGGCCGCACTAAAGCGCAGGGATATGCAGGTAAAAGTGACTGGGCGCGTATTGCCGAAGCCAAAAAAATCGCCCGCGTGCCACTGCTTGCGAATGGCGATATTCATGAGCCGCACCAAGTCAAAGAAGCTCTGGAAATTACAGGGGCAGATGGTGTGCTGATTGCGCGTGGAGCGCTTGGTAACCCATGGTTTTTCAAACTAAGTAATGAAGGAAAAAGTGTGGCCGAAATATCACTCACTGAGCGTGTGCAGGTCATCCTTGAGCATGCCCGCCTGCATATTGAACAATATAGTGAACGCGGCCTGGTAACCTTCCGTAAACATTTAGCTTGGTATTTAAAGAGCTCCAAAATCGGGTTCGAAGTTCCGTGCATCAAAGACGTGCGCACTGAGCTCATGAAAATTAGTACGTACGCTGAGCTCGAATCAATTTTACAAAAATTACTAAAATAAAAACATCCCGATTGGGGTGTTTTTTATTTGGGAAGGGTGATTTGGTGTTGTCGCGCTGCGCAAATCACGGTGTTTTCGAGCAGTTTGGCAATGGTAATAGGACCGACGCCGCCTGGAGTTGGGGTAACGAGCGCGTGATCGGCGATTTCTTCGACCACCGCATCGCCAGACATGATCGCATCAACAAATGAAACGCCAGCATCGATGACTAGTGCGCCTGGTTTAACCATGTTACCGCGCACAAGACCAGCTTTGCCAACGCCAGAGATAATAATATCAGCCGCCAAACATTTTGCGGTAACATCATGGGTTGCGCTATTAATCGTGGTAACACTGGCGCGAGCATTCATAAGCATAACAGAAAGGGGTTTGCCTACAAGCGCACCAAGTCCAATTATGGCAACATTTTTGCCGACCACGTTAATTTTTTGGTCATTGATAATGGTCATTGCCGCCGCTGCTGTTGGTGGCGTGATCCAGCCAGTGTTCATCATTAATTTACCCATGTTTACGTCGGTCAGACAATCAATGTCGCGATCTGGTTCAATGGCATTAAGAACCTCGCTGGTGTACAAAGGCTCGGGGAGGGGGAGTTGAACGATTAAACCTGACAGAGTTGGGTTAGTTTGCAAGGTCTTGATAGTACGAATGATAGTGGTGCGGTCAATATCAACTGGTAAATGCACCAAATCAAAACCAATCCCAACACTTGTGGCCGCTTTTTCTTTGTGGTGGACGTAACGGATTGAGGGGGCGTGGTCGCCAACTAAGATTACCGCTAAACGGGGTTGGATATTTTTAGTTTGCAAAAAAACAACCTGTGCTTTGACGCGGTCTAGAATGTGGTTAGCAATAATTTTTCCGTCAATTAAGCCTGTATTCATGCTAGAAGTGCGGAAGTGGCTTGTTTGGTTCGGGGATAGGGATTCGAACCCCAATAAACAGGACCAGAACCTGTTGTCCTACCGTTAGACGATCCCCGAGTGCTTTATTCAGTTAAAACTGGACGAGCTGTAAATGAATCTAGAAAGCGTTGACTTACGACGATAACTCGATTCATATCCCAGCCATGATTAGCCAAAACCTCTGGGCTAGCAATTGGAAATTTTTCACCAACACCGATAAAGTATACGGTTGGCTCAGTGGCTGTTCGGACCAATGCACCGACTGTGATAGTGGATTCATTGGTAAGTGGTGAATAACCATTGGAAACTTCCTCGCCATCCAGATAGCCATCCTGGTCAGTATCTGGGCTAAATAAGGAGGTTTTTTGGCTAATTTCCGCCTCTTTTGTTAGGCCGTCGCTGTCGCCGTCAGTACTATTGGAATCAGTGCTATGTGGCTGTGTAAACAGTACGAGCTGCTCACCAGTACTGGTTTTTCCGCCAGGCACAAAATCGTGCAAAGACGCTAACAGTGTACCATATGGGTACCCAAAGTCAAGACCCTTGCCAAAACCAGGGTCGTTGACAATAAATTCACCACGTAAATCATTATACCCTTTAATTACAAACATGTGGTAGTCAGGACCGCCATTGCGAAAGTATTTATTTTTGAGGGATTTTCCAGATACGAGTGCAATGACTGGGCGTTTATTGTCGATTTCGGCCTTAATCATTACGGTAGTTGGTTTAAAGACTTTGTATGCTTCCCAAGATGAGAATTCATTAATTAAACGCATGGTTTGCTCAGCGTTAGTATCTTTGTTGTAGTTAAAAAGTTTATTTTCTAATTTAAACCAAGTGTTCATTTCGCTTATGGCTGTATTCACGTTGATTCGCTTGCTAGTATCTCCACGATAAAAGCGGTCTATCATGACAATTGTAGCTTCCTCACAGGCGTCTGCCCAGGGTTGAACCCATTTGCTCTGGGGAGCCTGTAATGTAAAAGGAACGTTTATTTTTTTGGATTCAGTTGAGGAGGCGAGTGAAATGTTTGGAGTAAAAAAATACGATACAAAAACAACCAGCAGTAAAAAAAATCGCAAACTTGATGAGACAGGCATACATTAGTTAAGTGATTACGTGGCCGCCAAAAGCCGCAGCCAAAGATTGGACTTCGTTTGACATAGTGGCATCTTCGACCACAACCGCCAAGCGCACCGTGGCTTTGGTTAGGTTACTTAAGATTGACTCTAAGTTATGTCGATTGGTTGGTTGCATTAATTTTTCTTCGTGGAAAGAGTATTGTACGGCAATGGTGAGAGTGTCGCCAGTAACATTTTTAATTTTGGCCATTTTTAACAGGAATACGAGCGAGGGGTAGTTTTGTTCCAGTTGACCCATAAAGGCTGGCCAGATTTTTTCAATGTCAGGTTGAGTGAAGGAACCGGTAGCAGCGGGCGCAGTTACTGGCGGTGTTGACGGTGCTGAGGCTGAGACTGGCGCTGGAGTTGGTGTTGGGACTGATGGCTGGGCTGGTGGGCTGATTTTGGGTGGCTCAGGCTTAACCAGTGGAATTGGGTGGGCTGGGATTGGGTCTGGGGCGACCGATCCATGAGTCCATTCGAGTACTAACAATTCCAATGGGAGCGAGGCAATGGGTGCTGCCCCAAGTTCACGTACACGGGCTAAAATCAGGTCAGTCAGGCGCACTAACTGAGCTGGTGGAACAGATTGACTGAGTTGAATAATTGTTTGGCAGGTGGTGGAGTCAGTGTCTAATTCGTTGGTGGCAGCAGTCGGGTCAACCGCAGCAATTAAAAGGGTGCGAGTTAGGTTTAGGCATTCATTACCAAATTCAATTAAATCGTGTCCGTCTGCGACTAATTCACGCACCAAATTTAACGCGTCAGTTGGTCTTTGGACTAGTAACGCCTGTACAAATCGCAGTGGTAACTCCAAGGGGGTTAGTGGTAACACAAGAGCCGCTTTGTCTGCGGTAACTGGGTTGCCACCAACAGCAATGACTTGCTCTAACAGGCTCATACCATCACGCACACAGCCATCGCTTTTTTTGGCAATGCGTTCGAGGACTGCTGGTTCAACGGTGATTTTTTCTAAATCAGCCACTTGCTGAAGATGTGCGACCATGTGGGGAACTGGGACTTTTTTGAACGTAAAGCGTTGGCAGCGCGAAATAATCGTGGCCGGAACTTTGTGAGTTTCGGTGGTGGCAAGAATAAAGACAACGTGGGTCGGCGGCTCTTCGAGGGTTTTAAGCAGCGCGTTGAAGGCTGCTGTCGAGAGCATGTGAACTTCGTCGATAATAAAGACTTTGTATTTAGATCGCGAAGGTTGGAACTGAACGCTTTCGATAATATTCTGGCGTACACTGTCAACCCCAGTGTTACTGGCGGCATCGATTTCAATCACATCGAGCGCGTGGCCACCAGTAATTTCCTGACACGAGGTGCAGGTGTCGCAAGGTTCGGCTGAGCCCTCGACGCGCTGTTCGCAGTTTAGGGCTTTGGCGAGCACGCGGGCGGTGGTGGTTTTGCCCACTCCCCGCGGGCCAGAAAATAAATAGGCGTGGCCAACTGTACCGCGCTGGAGCTGATTAATGAGTGTAGTAATAATCGGAGCCTGTTCAATTACTGCAGCGAAATTTTGGGGGCGGTGGGTATGATATAGGGCCATAATGCGATTAGTATAGCTGATTGGGGCAGGGAGGTAAAGGTGACTGCGCCCTTGCGCCCCCTAGGGTCCCGTGCTATACTGGCCCCAAGTTAATCTTATTTTTAGACATATCTATATGCCAAGAACTGCTAACCCAGCGCTCATGAAGCCGCTGAAGCCATCCGAAGAGCTGGCTGCTATTATTGGTCCAGAAGAAATTACCCGTGGCCAGGTTATGGTCAAGGTTTGGGAATATATCAAAGCCAATAATCTCCAAAATCCAGCCAACAAGCGCAATATTATTGCTGACGCTAAATTGCTCCCAATCTTTGGTGGCAAAAAAGAAGTAACCATGTTTGAAATGACCAAGCTCATTTCGGCCCATCTCTCATAATCGTAGACAAATAAAAAACGACCCATGCGGGTCGTTTTTTGTTACAAGGTGACGTCGAGGACGTCGTGGTAGTCGGTGGAGCTGGAGTCTGGGCTCGATGTGGCAATTGTTTGAGGGGGAGTATTACGGTGCACCACATTATCGACTGCGCCCCATTCAGCTGGCTGATCTTTGGGGATAAGAATGGCCACCTCATCACCTGGCTGTCCACGGTGAAAGCTAATTGAAGCAGACAAGACTTTATAATTTTGCCCGTTAGCATCCACACTCCATTTTTTACCAAGCTCATCAAAGTATAGGTTGCCTACTACGCGGTCCCGTTCTACCTTTGGTCCGGTTTGCTTGTAAATAAATGCGCCACTAGGAGTGATGTTTAATTTCATGACATCACCAGTTACAAGTTTTGATTTACTGGCGTAGTTTGGTGGTACAGCGTATTCCTGGCCATCGCGACCCAAAAACGCATCGCCATTAAAAATTCCTTCAACCACTTTTTCGTTTCCGTAGTTGCCTGGATGATTTGCTACTGGATGTGGTGTAGGGGTGTAGGTATTAAAATTTTGAGTTACCGTTTGATCTAAGTGATGGAGGGCGACGTCAATTTCTTGACGCAAACGAAGTAATAACTGACGAACAGCGACTTGGTCCATATGTTTATATTTATGACTATTTATAGACTACTCTCGATTGGTCCAGGAGTAGTTTTTTTAACGGCTGGGGCCACTTGAGTGCGTTCCAAAATTTCTGCTTCGACAATGCGGCGGTCGCGGCCAAATTTGAGGCGCGACAGCTGTCTAATTGCCTCTGCCCGTTCGCGGTTACCTGGCTCAAGTGGGTAGGTTTGCATGCTAAATGGCTTGCTGGCCTCGTTATCGATCAATAGTTTGGTGTAATAGGAATAAGGAGGTGGATTAAGTAGGTCAAATTGACCGAAGACAGGGGCAAATTCTTTGGTTAGGACCTCGGCATCTTCTGGCCCGATGCGCCCCGAACAAATGGTACCAGCATTACCGAGCACAGCGTCGCGGATTTGGGCCCGACCTTTGTCATCCGTTAATTGCCCCATGTACTGGTGAGCAATGGTTAAATCCAAGCGGTATTTGCGGGCCTCTGACAAAATGGTCGCAATCGAGTCCGTGACAAAGTTTTGGAATTCGTCGATGTACAAGTAAAAATCTTTACGTTCTGATTCAGGTAATTCCGCACGACCCATGGCAGCCATTTGCAATTTGGCGACAATAATCAAACCAAGTAGCTTGGCGTTAACTTCGCCTGTGGTCCCTTTGGACAAATTAACCAGTAAGATTTTTTGTTTATCCATGATTTCGCGAAAATCAAAGCCAGAGCGTTGCTGCCCCATGATGTTACGCATCATCTCATTTTCTACGAAACGACCAACTTTGGAAATCAGATAACCCAACATTTCTGATTTGTGAAAATCACTCGTTTTGGCCATTTCTTTTTCCCAAAACGCCCGGACCACTGGGTCTTTTACTTTTACTAAATACTTTTTAACAAAACTATCATCAGTAAACATGCGGGGGATATCAATGATGGTCCCAGTGTCAGTAACATCACCCATTAACGTTAACATTACGTTACGCATGTTGTGCTCAAACATTGGGCCAATCATTTCGGGTGGAAACAATTTGTAGAAAATAGCAATCATTTCCTGTACCGCAAAATCTTTTTGGTCCTCAGTTTTTGCTTCGAGCATGTTTAACCCAATCGGCCGCTCCATGTCTGACGGGTTAAAAATAACCACGTCATCGGCCCGTTCTGGGGGGACATGAGCTAAAATATCTTCCACTAAATCACCGTGTGGATCGACGACGCAGACTCCTTTCCCAGCCAAAATATCCTGGCGGGCTAAGTTGGCCAACAACACTGATTTACCGGTTCCGGATTTACCAATAATGTATAAGTGACGACGACGGTCAGCTTCTTTAATATACACCGGTGTATCAGTTCCGCGGTATGCCACATGACCCAACAGCAAGCCGGATTTTGGTAGGTTTGCAGGAGGTGCGGCTTTGCGTCCAGTGAGCCATTTGATATTTGGGGCTTCGGTCGAGTGCAGAGGTAAATGCCAGAGACCAGACATTTCTTCGGTGTTGAGGGTAAACATACGACCCTCGTGAAAACGGCGGAAAATGAAATCGCGAATAATTGTTTTTTGACGACGAGGAATTACGGCTTTGAATTCGTTACCGTAGCGATAAAAATTATATTGCCCAAAGGAATTAATTAAGTTTTCTAAATTCATTTGTGCTAATTCCGGTTGTTCGGATGAGCTGATAACTCGAACTGTGGCTTGCAAGCCACCTTTAGAAATTTTTTCTTCTACCCCTTTGATCATTTCTTCTTCAAGTGAGGAGAGGGTGTAAGATTCTTTTTCGTGTTTGGCACCAGTGATTAATTCGATAATGGTGGAGATAGCCACTTCTAACCATATCAGGGTATGGTTTTTGTGTAAGACATGTTCGAATTTTTTACCCTTGCGTACTTCGCGTACCAATTTAACACTTTTGCGACGCCATTTGCTACCCGCGGGACGAATAACATACTGAATCGCAGCGGCGCTATTGCCATCGTGAATTTTTGCTAGCGTGTTTAATAGCGAGGCGAGTGGATCAGAGTCCAATCGTTTGTAGGTTTTGAAAGGAAGGGCAGCGGGGAGTTTGGCACGCAAATAAGCTCCAACAACTGTGCTGTGTGGACTAAAAATGTTGTAATCCAGCATTTCTTCGATGTGCGCGTATGGATATTGAGCGTGAATTTGTTGTTCAATAAAATTGCGACGACGTGTTGGAACGGCCAAGTAAAAATAAATTAAGTTGTTGTGCATGACAATCTCGAACGCCATATGATCATTGCGTCCATTCAGCCATGCACCGAGACCTTTTTGGGGCTGTAAACCAGCCAAAGTCGAAAAAATAGTTTCGGTCAAAGCAATTTCTTCGCGAATTTGCTCTAGACGGTCGTCGGCATTGCTACTGTTACTGTTGCCTTCGCCACGCTTTTCTTTGGGGACTTGGATTTGCAAGACAATCCGGTCAAAGGCGTGACCTGTGCGCGAAAAAAAACGCGCTATACTGCGAGTAATAAACAAAAGACCTGTTCCGGCCAGGAGAATGGCCACGCCAAGCCATACTAAAGGATCAAATTCCAGTGGAGGCATAGGGTTTAACCCTGTTGTTTAAGGGCAATAATTTTGTCTGCTTTAATTTTTGCTTCTTGCTCGAGGAAAAAATGATTTACACCGGGCAAGGTTTTGAGCCAATCTAAAATCAAACGAAAAATTTCCCGTACTTTTATTTGTTTTTTGCCTAGGTGTTCACGAAGAGCCCGGGCCGTATGTTCGCCTTTGAGTTTAAATTCCTGCTGCTGCACTGGGGTTAGTCCTTTGTAAACATCAGCCAGGCCATCTTCCATAATAAATTCAATGCGAGCAGTGAATTGGTCAACCACGTGGTGTGGTTTGGCTGGCCGTTGGATTGCCGGTTGCACTGGGCGTGGTTTGTGCAAAGGTTCGGGTGTGGTTTTGGGTGTTTGGATTGGCTCAGCTTCGGTGGTAGTTTCGTCAATTTCAAAAATCGGCGCGGCTTCGGCCTGTTCAGCATTTGGTTGTGGAACATCAAGCGGTTCTTGTTCGAGTGGGGAAAACGACGGTGTCGTCATAGTGGGCAATCTTGGCCAGTAGTATAGCAAAAAAAACAAAAAACGCCCAGTCGGGCGTTTTTGCTTAAGCTTTGTTTATGATTTGTTCGCTGCCGCGGTCTTCGATTGTAAAACCAACGGCCATAATAGCGTCACGGAGGCGGTCGCTCTCGGCCCAATTTTTGGTTGCGCGAGCGGTTGCGCGTTCGACTAGCATTGTCTGGATTTCGGGCGGAATGTCCAATACTTCAACTGCTTCGATTTTAAGTAAATCAAGTCCTAAGACCTCGTCAAACTGGGCAACCAAAGTCTGATCAATGGTTTTCGCTTTAACTGCGTCCCACAAAATCGCCACTGCTTGTGCCGTGTTTAGGTCATCATTTACTGCAGCCATGAACTCGGCTTGCACGCCAACATTATCACTGCCATTTGCCGGGAGTTTTTTAATTTCTTTCCGCAAATTTTTTAACCCCGTATCTGCAGCTTGGACAGCCTCTAAACTAAATTGGAGCTGTTTGCGATAGTGAGCTTGCAAAACAAAGTAACGATAAGCTAGAGGGGATAAACCTTGCTCGGTGATTGTTTGGAGTGTGAAAAAATTTCCACCTGACTTTGACATTTTTTCACCACCAATCTGAATATGTTCACCATGTACCCAGTATTTAACCCATGGAATTTGGCCAGTAATGCCCTCGGCCTGCGCAATTTCGTTGGTGTGGTGAACAGGGATTAGATCAATGCCGCCCGCGTGGATATCAAATTGGTTGCCCAAATACTTCATGCTCATGGCCGAGCATTCAATGTGCCAACCAGGAAAGCCCATGCGCCCAAAGGCTTCCCATTCCATTTGGCGTTTTTCATCTGTAGGTGAAAATTTCCAGAGCGCAAAATCATGTTCGTTCTTTTTCTCACCCATATCCACGCGTGCACCAGCTTGTAAATCTTGTTTATTGAGGAGGGCAAGTTTGCCGTAGTCTGGTAATTGGGTCGTGTCAAAATAAATACCATCGCTCGTTTCATACGTCAGGCCTTTGTCAATTAAAGCTTGGACCTGTGCAACCTGTTCGGCGATGTGGTCGGTCGCTTTGCATAAAGTATGTGGAGGCAGATTATTCAGAGCTTTCATATCAGCCAAAAATGCCTCAGTGTAAAATGCGGCGACTTCCCAAGCGGTTTTGCCTTCGCGACGGGAACCTTTTTCCATCTTATCTTCACCAGCATCACCATCATCGGTTAAGTGGCCGACGTCAGTGATGTTCATGATGTGTTTTACAGGGTAACCATCAACTTGGAGAACTCGGCGCAAAATGTCACCTAAAATATATGTGCGTAAATTACCAATGTGCGTAAAATGATACACTGTCGGCCCGCAAGCATAAAAACCAACCTCGGTTGGGTTGCGAGGCACAAATTGTTCACGCTGACGAGTAAGGGTATTATAGAGGGTAAGCATATGAGCCTATCCTACCGTAGCCATCGCATTTGCGCAAGGCAGGGGAGTGCGCTATAATTAGCTTGCTTAAACCTTCTATGACCCACTCACCACACCATCACCCTGACGTGCGTTGGTTAATTGCGGTAACAGCCGTGGTTACGGCCCTGGCGGCTGGCGGCTTGGCGTATGTTTCGTTTATGAATGATACAGCGGCTGACCGGGTATCAGTTCGAAACAGTCCGCTGGCTTTGCAAATTGCCAAAATCGAAGAAATGCAGCGCCGGAATAATAGCCTGCAAGATGTGGTTGCTAATTTACAATATGAGCTTAAAGCTGCTCGTGAAAATCCTGCGCTTCCGGCAATTAGTACCTCAACTTACAATTTTGGCAGTAAGCACGGGCTTGCGGCTACGTTTCCGGCTGGTTGGCAATTAGTGGCCGCCCCATTGGATGGTTATGCTAGTTTAGCCGAAGCTCAAGCGACTGGAGCAAATTTTTTTGTCATGGCCTGGCCTGGAGCTACTCCTGCCCAGACTACACTCGTGCAGGTAGAAGTGTTTGCAGATGCGTTGCCAAATTCACTTAGCAAGTGGATTAACTCTGTTCAACCCAATGCAAAAGTTGAAGATTTTAAAATTGGTGGTCAAGATGCCAAACGTGTACGAAACGTGAACAGCCTTAAGGTGCCACAATTAGCCTATTATCAATTGGCAAACGGGCGCGGTCTGCGGATTCAAGTTAATCCTGCTACCACCACTCACCAGGCCGAAATTGAACGTGCATTCCTGTCTCTTAAATTTACTAGCAGTACCCCGTAACTATGACTAAATCAGTGACTGTAATTTCCATTGGCGGCTCGATTTTGGTGCCAGCTTCTGGCTTTGATCCCGCTTTTCTCAAAAAATTTTTTACCTTAATTCGCAACGCTGCCAAACATGGGCAGCGTTTTATTTTAATTATTGGTGGCGGTGCCACGGCTCGAATGTATCAGCAAGCCGCGTCTGTTACAACCAAAATTAGCGTCGTGGACCGTGATTGGATTGGCATTTACAGCACTATTTTGAATGCACAGTGGGTGCGTTTGATGCTTAAAGACATTGCCTATCCCGAATTAATTTCGGTCAGTAAAAAAGTAAATACACGCGCACGAGTACTGGTAACTGGTGGTGATAAACCAGGGGCAACCAGTGATTTGCCAGCGGTAAAGTTAGCCAAGTTGTATGGCGCCAAAGAAGTCCTCAATTTATCAAATATCGCTTGTGTATACACCAAAGATCCACGGCAGAATGCAGACGCCAGGCCAGTCAAAAACATCACTTGGCGAGAATTCCGGCGTACAATTGTGGGTTCAAAATATGAACCAGGCATGAGTGCTCCATTTGACCCTGTGGCCAGTCGCTGGGCCGAGCAGCAAGGCCTAACAGTTAAGGTATTAGATGGACGCGATTTGGCCGAGGTAAAACGGGCTTTAGCTGGTCAGGCGATTAAGGGGACGACAATCCATCCCTAACCTTGCCAATCAGCCCTAAAACCAGTAGAGTGGAAGGGCTATGTCTGACACGCAACTGATTAAAGACAAAATCGATGTGGTGACCTTGGTTGGTGAGTATGTCGCTTTGAAACCAGCCGGCATAAATCACAAAGGTTTGTGCCCTTTTCATCGAGAAAAATCACCTTCATTTATGGTCAACCGCGAGCGTCAAAACTGGCATTGTTTTGGTTGCGGCAAGGGTGGTGATATTTTTTCATTTGTCCAAGAAATCGAGGGCATGGAATTCCGTGAGGCCCTGCAATTTTTAGCGCAGCGGGCAGGCGTTACTTTAACTGAGCGACCAACAACAGGTGGTGGAAATACAAATCAAAAATCACAATTAAAAGATATCATGGCCGAGGCGGCGCGCTTTTACCATAAAGTTTTAACCGAACTGCCAGCGGCCCAAGCTGCTCGTGATTATTTACTTAAGCGCGGCTTAAAATCCGAAACCATCGAAGCGTGGCAGATTGGTTTTGTGCCAGATCAATGGGAATTATTGACGCAATATTTGTTTAAAAAAGGGTTTGGGGTTGATGACCTCGTGGCCTCGGGTTTGACCATTAAACGCGAGGGCGCACAAGCTGGTGGGCGTGGTTTTTATGATCGCTTTCGCGGTCGGATTATGTTCCCAATTTGGGATGTGCACGACACGGTGGTTGGCTTTACCGGTCGCGTGTTAGTGGAGACCGAAAATTCTGGCGGTAAATATGTAAACACACCGCAAACAGCTTTGTACGATAAATCACGGGTCGTGTTTGGATTAAACAAAGCCAAAGCCGCAATTCGTGAACAAGGTTTTGCGGTTATGGTTGAAGGGCAAATGGATGTAATTGCTTGTCACCAGGCGGGTATGACCAATGTTGTCGCGACCAGTGGAACAGCTATGACCGAGTGGCAAATTAGTTTATTAAAACGGTATGCGCCAACGATTTTGATTGCTTTTGATGGTGATAGTGCTGGGCAGCAAGCGGCCGAACGGGGGATTGATTTGGCCCGCAGTGGAGGGTTGGCCGTAAAGGTCATTCGGTTGGCTCCAGAGGCAGGCAAGGACGCAGACGAGGCGTTACAAAAAAATCCGCAAGCGTGGTGGGACGCGGTTAAACAAGCCAGTGATATTATGGAGTGGTATTTACAGCGTGGCCTGAACGCGAATATGTCTGACCCACGGGCCCGCCAAGAAGCGATGAATTATGTTCTCCAAAAAATCGTGGTGATTCCTTATGCGGTTGAACGGGATTTTTGGTTACGAGAATTAGCTGGCCGCACTGGCGAGGATATTGCGGTGCTCCGGGAAAACATCAAGGAGCTCAAGCAGACTGGTGCTGGTCCGATTAAGGCTAAACCAGTGGAGTCTGAACCAGTTAGTCAAAAACCGGCTGTTTTACCGCGTCATAGCCAGTTGGCCGAGCGGTGGTTAGTTTTGGGGTTAAAATTCCCCAAGTCTTTGGTTACATTTTGCCAAAATCCTGACCCAGCCATGGAGGTCGCCATCCAAACCACCCAGCACCTGGCCCCCCTTTACGAAGCCATTAAAACCCAGTATACTGCCACTGCGGGCTTAGATGTGCCTAGCCTCCGTGAAGTTTTGTATGACCAAACCGCCGGAGCTGAGAATCTAGTCGACGTCCTACTCATGAGGGGAGAGTTGGATTTTTTTGGTTTACAGGAGCCCCAAGCGCGCCTGGAAATGAGTACAATCCAACAGGCCTTGCACCAAGACTGGCTTAAAAGCCGTCGCAGTGAATTGGTTCAAGCCTTAACCGCCGCAGAAAAAGTCAATGACTCAGCCGCAATCCAGCGTCTTTTGACTGAACTGCAAAACCTTCACTAACGTAATTTACTCGTCACATGGCCAAGCCAACCTCCAAACGCCCGGTCAAAAAAACCAAGCCAGCGGTCAAGCCAGCTAAGTCGGCCAAAAAGCCAGCGGTCAAAAAAATCATCTCCAAAGCCGCGGCCAAGGCCAAGCGGGCTGCGGCCTCGTTAAAAGCCAAAACAGCTTCACAGTTTCGCCCTAAAGCGCAGGCAACTCCGCGCGCAACCGAGCCAAACGAACCAATTGTGGAGCCAACCGAGGAGCAGATTAAGCACCTTATCGACAAAGGGCGCAACCGTGGTTTTTTGACCGAAAAAGAAGTTTTGGCCCTTTTTCCATACTTAGAACACTACGTTCCAACCTACGAGTTTTTTGTCCTGCTTATGGACAAAAATAGCATCTCGCTGGTGCAGGCCCAGGACAACTTGCTTGGCATGCAGGTGAATAAACAAGAATTTGTCACTGGCCTCCAGGGTGAACAGCCAGATCAAGAAGAGGGTTACTTTGACCTCGGTAGTATTTCGCAAGATTCCATTCAAATGTATTTGCGCGAAATTGGTAAAGTGCCACTTCTCAATATGGAAGAGGAGGTTGCGCTTGCTAAACGCAAAGAACGTGGTGACAAAGATGCCGAGCGCCGCATGATCGAAGCGAACTTGCGTCTCGTAGTTTCGATTGCCAAAAAATTTGTGGGCAAAAGTTTGTCACTGCTCGACTTGATCCAAGAGGGGAACATTGGTCTGTTCCGCGCTGTGAAAAAATTTGATTATCGCAAGGGTTACAAATTCTCGACCTACGCCACCTGGTGGATTCGTCAGGCCATTACGCGCGCGCTCGCTGACCATTCGCGCACCATCCGCATTCCAGTACACATGGTGGAAACTATCAATCGTTTGCAACAAGTCGAACGCCGCCTCTTACAGGACCTGGGTCGCGACGCTACGCCCGAAGAAATTGCCGCCGAAATGGGCGAAGAGGTTGAAAAAGTTAAACACATTATTAAAATTTCGCAGGACACAGTGTCGCTCGAGACTTCGGTTGGTGACGATGACGACGACGATTCGTCACTCTCGGACTTTATCGAAGACGTTAAAAACGTTAGTCCAGCCGCCGCAGCTGGTGCCGAACTTCTCAAAGAATACATTCAAGACGCCATCATGGACCTCGCCCCACGTGAACGCAAGATTCTCGAAATGCGTTTCGGCCTCGTGGACGGCGTCACTCACACCCTCGAAGAAGTGGGTAAAGAATTCGGCGTCACGCGCGAGCGCATCCGCCAAATCGAAGCCAAAGCCCTCGACAAGATCAAGGACTTTGCGGTTATCGATAAGTTGCGCGATTACTAGTATTTTTAAATTAAAAAAGACACCAGTGTATGGTGTCTTTTTGTTTTAAAGTAATGGGATTCAATTACTTTAAATGAGAAAGAGGTGGTACTTCCAAGCCAATGTAAATTCCCTGAAGAAATATTCGCAGATTGCGAGGAAATGAACTTAGGGTTTTGAGTGTGTTTTTGGTAGGGCAGTCATTGGTGCGCTTTGGCGACAATCAATAAAACTTGGTTGCAATTGTCCGCTACCTGTTTTGTCCGTCAGCATGAATTCGTAATAACCAGGCCGAAATTGCATCTCGCGACCTTCGCCTTCGTGTGGAATGCTCATGATTGTTTGGTGCAAAAGTTCACGCAAAGGTGCTCCATCTGGTGCCTCAGCATCATCCCACGAGTAGCGAAAACTATTGGCGTAAGGGTCGCGTGTAACGGTGTAGCGCTCGCCATGTTCTGCGGGATTGTAGCGCCCTTCAGCCATTACACCCTGATTGCCATGAATAAATTCCGCTAATAGGTTTCCATCGGAACTAATAATTATATTGCCACCATAAATTTGTGGATAATTATCCGCAATCCACACATCAAATTCCGCCGTGTCCAAATTGTGTTTACAAATGGTTTCCTCAACAAACGGTCGGACGTCTGCACTAGTTAAGCCACTTTTGCGGTAGCGACCAGCTCCAGCTCCGCGTTTTTCCATAAGCACAAACCAATTATTTTTGGCATCAGCTGGTGCGATTTCTTCAATATGTTCCAAAAAATCAGGTAACGTAAATTCGCGCACCGTATCGCGTGGCAGGCCTAATTCCTCAAGTAATTTAAATCCTTCTTTACGTTGGGCATTGAAGTCCTTGATTAAAGATTTAATGGCTGGGTTGTGAAGTTCCGGATTCGCATCTAATTTTGTGCCCCAGTCGCGCATTGACTGTGGCGAGGATTTATTTTCGGCCATATTCGGCAAAGGCTAAAGCGAGGTTAGGAATAATGTTGTATGATGCATGATTAGCTGGATCAATCCATTCAAATGCATCATGGTCTGGGCCAAGTGTCACCTCGCCACTGGCTTGGCAACCAAAGAAGATGCCTATAATCTGCCATTGCTCACCGCGGGGAGTGGGACGCCATTCGCCCACATAAAAAGGCGTGCCAACTGTAATATCAAGTCCAGTTTCTTCTTTAACTTCGCGCGTGAGCGCATCTTGCCACTGTTCACCTGGAGTTAGGCGGCCACCTGGTACATCATAGCGGCCAATATTAGTACCGTCTTGATACTGGCCGGCTTCGCGAACAACCAAAACTTTACCATCGCGTTCAATAAACGCCTTGGTGGCAATAAAAAGTTTTGTATCCATATTAGCGCAACACGTTTTCGATACGTTGGTTGGCTTCAGCCCAATTGATGTTGGCGACAAACGAGTCAATGTAATCAG
>CAYMID010000003.1:0-3147 GCA_964390625.1 uncultured Gammaproteobacteria bacterium
ACTCCTCGACATCAAAGGCCACCCTGGCTCGTTCCGATATCGTGAATTTAATTAAAAACTTGGACAATTATGATGTGGTATACCCACGCATCTATTGGCGCCAATGCAATTTGGCTGACACTCCTGATTGGACCAGCACATTTGTACTCGCCTTTTTTGTTAATGATCGCATCGTTTGCCAGCCTTCTGCCTGACATCGACGGAAAAGATGCCAAGATCCAACATTTTCGTTATATAGGAAAACCCCTAAAAGCGTTTGGAAAAGCCTCGTATCATCGGGGATTCTTTCATTCACCCCTGGCAACGGTTCTCATTGCAATTCCATGTCTGTTTATTGAACCATATGTTCAAGGATTTACAATTGCTTTTGTTGGTGGCTATTTTAGCCACATCATAATTGATGCATTTAACAAAACACGCGGAATCCCCTTTCTGTACCCTTACAAAAAAGCCGACTATTATCTCTTACCCAAGAAATGGCGATCTGAACCCAACGAAAAACCAAACATATTTTTATTTTGGTTAGGCACGATTGGGATGGTTACTTTCTTACTCCTATGGCGCGAGGCAGCAGCTGAGTGGTTTTTTAACAACTGGACAGAAACCTCTGGTTTGCTATAGTAAAAAAGTATTATTAACCTGAACCTATATGGGATACATGCATTCCTGGTCCATGGTCAATCGCACTATGGATGAACCTGGTTTTAGTTGGTTTATGGGTCCAGTAATTGGACTCATTCTAGTCGCACTTTGGTTGTGGCTATTAGTGGATTGTGCCCGCCGCGATTTTCGCAACAATGTCGAAAAGGCCTTGTGGGTGCTGGCCCTAATGCTCGCGCCACTGGTTGGGGCTGTGGCCTACTTAGTAGTCATTAAATACAATAATCCTGCTGGGCTCTTGAATCCAGATTGGCGCGGACCATCGCCAAAGGCAGCCCAACGTATGGTGCCGCCAGAACCAAGTTCAACCACGCCAACCGATTCAACTGAAAATAAGGGCTAGAATAAAAACGGGCCGCACGGTCCGTTTTTTTATTTGCTCTGTTGCCAAAGGCACTCAAAAATAGTTTTCATCATTGCCACAACATACTCGTCCTGAATCCAAATGGCCAAAGAACCTTCAGGCTGCCAAATTATTACGCTATGACTAGACAACTGAAATGAGGTTATAAAATCATTTTTTAAATTTAGAGTTCTTATATCTCGAAGATCCTCATTGCATTTTAACTTAAGCTCACCATAGTATTCACTTGGTAAAATCAAAGTTCGAGATAAAATATTTCTACTAATTCGAAGATTCGTAAAACGAATAAATGTCTCTTGTGTAATTGTATTTAAAAAATTATCAAATGATCCAAAAAAACAAATTTCTGACTTAACCTCATTTATCATCTCAGTTACTGCGGTAATATATTCCTTTTCTGTTTTTAAGATTTTTATTTTCGTCGCACCTTCCCCCTGATGATACAAACTATACAAATCAGGCATTATGCCTGTAATTTTCTCTGTAACTTTTATTACATTTTCTTTCCGCTTTTGCAAATTACTGAGGATACTTGTAGGCGGCTCAACAAAAAATTTTCTAGAGTGTTTTTTTCTCTGTGAGAAATTTGTCAAGCCATGTCTTTCTAACTCAAAAATCAATTTATAAACATTAGGTCTTGGCATTGCTAAAATTTCGGCCAACTTTGCAATTGGGGCAGGCCCCAAAGATAGCGCAGTTGTGTATAAGTTTATTTCATTATCCTTTAGACCAATTTCTTTCAGGGCACTGTATAAGCCTTGCTTCACACTTAATTCAGAGGTCATAGTGGTATAAGTTAGATAATGTATATACATAGTATACATTATCTAATTTTATTTATGAAATCTGGTAAAAGCACTACTAAAATATGTATACTACAATTATACTTAATAACGATATGCTTACCAAAAATATACTCTTAATCGGGGAAAATCTGGAAGTAATTATTAGTATGTGTGAAGTAATTCTAGCAAAAAATTTTACAATATACGTGATCAGCCCAGAAAAATATCAAATAAAAAAAGTAAATATATTATACTTTGTTTGTGATAGACAAAACGAAATACTTTTTTCAAATTTAATTACAATGCTGACAAATTATGTAGGAAAATGGTACTTCGTTTTTGATTCTGGCGCTTGTTGCGGAGCAGACACAGCTTATATCTACGCACTAATAAACTCAAAATCTGATCGATATATCTTTTTATTAAATATTGCATCTTCTAAGTTTGCTCTAATGCACTCAAAAACACAGGGAAACCAAACGCAACAAAAAATCAGGATGGAATCCTACATCCGCACCCAAACCCTCCCCTGGACAATTCTGCGACCGTATCACATTGTAGGGCCGGGTTCACTGCTTGGTTGTATTCCGGACCATAACCGTGACCCGGAATTGGTGGCGCGACTGAAGCGTGGTGAAGCATTGGAATTGTGCAATGGTGGTGACATTGATTTTAACATTGTGCACCCGGCTGATATTGGTCGAGCGGTGCTCGCTGTGGCGGAAAACCCGGCCACGATTCACAAAGCATACAATTGTGTGAATCCAGAACCGGTGAAGGCGCGGGATTATTATGCAGAGATTGCGCGGCAAGTTGGTGGGACGCTTAAAATTAAAACAAAACCATATCAGGAAGTGTGGGACGAGCAAGGTGGTTGGGAGCTGACCACGCTGCCACACGTGTATGATGTTTCGGATTTGGAGCGTGACACGGGCTTTGTACCGCGCGTATCGTACCAGGAATGTATCCGCGATGCCTTGGCCCATCCGCCCGTGGTGAGTGGTGACACAAGCACCATCCCCGTGCACCAGCGTATGACTGCCCTACCGCGGCCACGTCGTTTTCCCTGGCTGTTCAATTAGCCTATTTGTGCTATAGTTACCTGGTACCTATATACAAATACTATGTTTTCGCACAAACTCGCGGTTAGTGGTCTAGCTCTTGGTCTACTCCTCGGTGGTTGGGGCTGTGCCAACAAAAACGAAGGACATTTGGTAATCCCCGAGCTCGGTCTGGATTTAACCATGCCCCGCGCGGTGGCCGAAGACTTAACCTATGAAATTCGCGAACAGCGCGGTGACACTGTGGTGCTACTAAACTCCAAAAAATTACTGGCCA
>CAYMID010000003.1:3247-34027 GCA_964390625.1 uncultured Gammaproteobacteria bacterium
CGCGAACAGCGCGGTGACACTGTGGTGCTACTAAACTCCAAAAAATTACTGGCCAGCGCTCCCGAAACCTGCCAGTCCACTTTGGGATTGGGGCCGATTGGCAACGTGTACAAACAAATTCGTTTGGAAGATCCAACCGGCGGCCCACGCGAAGCAATACCTGGTCGCGACCACAAAGTTGGTGATTATCACTTGTCCTACACCAAACCAATCACACTGTGTGCCACCGATGAAACCCTAAAAACCTACCAAACCGAAACTGTCCGTGCGTTTGAAGCCGTGTGGAATAAATTAGACACCTCGGGCTTGCCCCAAAAATTCATGCCGTAGTGTTAGCAAAAAACTGTCAGCTGAGTTATTGCCCGCGTTAGCGCCACATACTCCAGGTCGCGGTAAATTTTGTGGATCTCCTCCCCTAGCGCGCCTAACAACTCGGGTCTTGCGGCCTCGCGCCCACCCACAATGTAAACCTCGTCAAACTCCAAACCTTGCGCTTCGACAAACGATAAGCACTTTATTTTTTTGTCGCCCGCAAACTGTTTTTTAAATGGAATTAAATACTGACGATTCATAGTAAGTACGCCAACAAAAGCATTCGACTTACGTGTTTTCTCAATATACGCGATTTCATCTGCCGCCGAATGAACAAACACCTCTTCCACCTCTGGACCAGCTTTTACTTGTGCCGGAATATCCACCACATACCCACGCCCGCGCACATATTCCAAAATTTGCCGCGTGTTGCGATACACTTTTTGCAAGCGCACAATACGTTCGGCCGGAATTGCCTCGTCAATGCTTTGCCAGTCTTGCATTGTCCCGAGTCGCGTTTGCTGGCCCAAATCCCCTACATATACCATTGATTGAATCCGCGCGTTCAACGTTGTTTTTAGCAACGCCACTTGTTCGGGCAAATAATTTTGAAATTCGTCAATCACCATTAAATTGTACTTCACAGACATGCGCGTCGATTTTTTGCGATAGCCGCCACGCTGCAATTCTTGCCAATATTCTTGCGTCGCTGACAGCTCGCCAAACGTTTGCCGATACACCGTTAGCAGTACGGTCAGGTCAACACGATCCAAAACTTTGTTTTTCTTTTGCTGTTTTAATTGCTCCAATTGGCCGCGATCTAAATAATCACTATATACAGACTCCAATGTTTTATACACCTGCGCCGTATGTATCACTTCTACTGGCAAAGCGCGCAAAGCCTGCAATTTAGCATCCACATACTGCATCCCACTTTCGCTGTAATCATCCAGCGACATTTGCCACTCCTTTAAATCCAAAATCTGCGCGGCCCAATCACCAAATGTTTGAATGTGCACCCCGCGAATACCAAGGTCTGGCAACAATTGCGCAAAGTACTCGCGGCTACCAACATCTTGTACCAGCACCAAAATATTTTGGGGCGCAAAAAATTCCACAGTCTCCGGCGATTGCAACAAATACGCAATGCGGTGCAACGCAAGCGTGGTTTTGCCAGACCCCGCTGGCCCACTAATTACAAATGGCCCGTGCCAATCGGCACGAATCACCTGGTCCTGCGCCTTTTCCATGAGCGCTACAATTTCGGGCAAAACAAAATCACTTTTTTGGCGCGTAAAATTTTCTTGGTAAATTAATTCGCGCGCTGCTCCAACCTGTTCCAATGAGAAAAATTTAATTTTACCATCAACAATCAAATAATTGTCCTTGCGCGCCAAATTTCCGGACCGCCACTCGCCATTTGTGCGCGCATAACCAGCTGGTCCTGGATTTTCGAACCGCAATTGCGCCACTGGCGTAACCCACGAATAAATCTCCTGCTCAATAAACGAAAATTTACCAATGTAATACGTTTTTTCTCGCCCGGCTTCACCAAAATCACAGCGCGCAAAATACGGCACTGGCGCCAACTCGGCCAACACCTTGGTCTGCTCGCGATAGTGTGCGGATAGGCGTGCATACGCCACCGCATCGCTCGTGCCAATCGTCCGCGACTGATGCGCCAACGCCTTGCTCTGTTCACCTCGCTGCGCCTGCGTGGCCATAATCGCGGCCTGGGCCGTAGTCACATGCGCCTGGGCTTGGGCTAGTAGGTGGTCTTTATTCAACATAAACCAAATTATAATTAAAAAACTGCCTTTTGGGCAGTTTTTGGGCTAGTATAGATTGAACGTACTATCAATTGTTGTTTATATCTCATAGTACCCACATATAGTACCACCGCTTTTATTGGCTGTCAAAGGGGTTGACAAACTGGCTAAAATATTTTAATATTGTCCGTTGCGCAGATGGTCTGCGTTCAACAGAATCCTGCGCACGCAGGTGGGGGAAAACATGAGCACGACAAAAGATGTCGCCGTCGGGGTCATCATATCCGGCCTGACTACGAAGCTGGACATCATCGCACTTCTCGTTCCCGTGGACGAGAGTAACCAGGTGATGGTCTTCAACCAGAAGGACCTAGGACTTGCCCTCGGGGCAAACTTCAGCTTCGACAGCACCAGCAAGCTGCAGGAGTTGTGCCAAGACAACACCGCAGTCGCGGCCCGAATCCGGCAGTGCCAGATCCAGGAGCCGCCGCAGTGCCGGGGCAAGTATGTTCCATGCACCGTCTGCCACGGCCACGGAGCAATCGAACTGGTTCACGGAGTCATATGCCAAGTTAGGGATCTGACCGAAGCGCTCACGCTGGTCTTTCATCTCCACATAAGGGAAGTTCTGACGACGGACGAGAGCGTCGCCCTGCTCCAACAAGCCCTGGAGCAGGGGCTGTGCCTCGAGCGGCCGACGGTGGAGGAAATCCTGAGTATGGCGTTCGCTCCACGCACGCGCCCCAACTAGCCAAGGAGGTTCGGGGTCTTCCACGCGAAGGCCCCACCACAAAAAAACACCAGCATTGGTGTTTTTTTGTTTAATTGCCCTAAATGGTGTATACTACTGACATTTCCTGTCACCTTATATTTATGTGTTTTTCTGCTTCGGCTAGTTTTGTGGCGAGTGCGGCGCTTGGTTCGCTAGGGGCGATTGCGTATAGCAAAAAGAAAAACACCCGCGAATGGCCTTTGGCCTTAATCCCAATTGTCTTTGCCGTGCAGCAAGCTGCCGAAGGTTTCCTGTGGTTAACCATTGGGCAAAATAGTGCGTTTACCTTGTTATTTACCTCGATCTTTTTATTCTTCGCCTTCTTTTGGTGGCCAGCCTACATTCCTTATGTCGCAATGTCGTTGGAAAATAATCCGGGCACCAAAAAATTATTACGCGTGGTGTGGTTTTTGGGTGGAGCTCTAGGCTTGATTTTGTACGGTCTATTTTTGTTACGCCCACTCCCCGCATTTGTGCAAGGAAATTCAATTTGCTACGCGTACTACCCGTACTCGATTGCCTTCGATGCATTCCCGGTCATCATGCTGATTTACATTGCGGTCACTGTGGTCACGGGCGTTATTTCGCGTCACAAGGTTTTCCAATTCTTTAGTTTGGCCGCAGGGGTTGGCGCCTTAACCGCTTGGTTTTTCCACTCGGCCACCTTTACCTCGGTGTGGTGTTTTTTTGCCGCGGTCCTTAGTCTAATTCTGCTCTACCAACCTGACAGCAAAAAACCAAAAACTAATTCTAAAAAACGTCGCGCCTAGCGACGTTTCTTTTTTTACCTGATTATGTGGTACAGTACCGGTGGAGGTGTGCCATGTTTGACGAACTCATCGGCAATCGGCCCGGATTGGTTTTGTTTCTACTACTCGGGATCCTGGCAAGCCTGTTGTACCACGCGTTCCACTGACGCACGTCTGGGAGCCGGTTGCATCTGCGACTGGCTCCGCCTCAATTATTGGCTACATAAAGCCAAATAAACACTTTTTTCAAGCACCATACGTTCCCCCCTTGAAAAAAAACCGTAGATACTATATACTCCTCCCATTACCCCATCGGGGTCGACAGCGGGGTAGAGCAGCCAGGCAGCTCGTTGGGCCCATAACCCAAAGGTCGCCGGTTCAAATCCGGCCCCCGCAACAAGTGTGGATAGATCGTGGATAATCCTTTGCGGTCAATTCGCACCTATGCTATACTAAGTCTTGTCGCGGAACGCGCAGGCTTATCATACTAGCCCGCGCGGTAGTAGTTCAGTTGGCTAGAACGTCTCCTTGCCAAGGAGAAGGTCGCCAGTTCGAATCTGGTCTACCGCTCAAGAGGCAATACCGGCCTCTTCAATCAGATAGGTTTAAACAACCTATACTGTATGGCAGACAAAGGCACCCTTACGGGTGCTTTTGTTATTTTGGTAACTTGACAGTCTCCAATACCTTGGGTATGATAAGTATGAATTGTACGTTTTAACACTTTTGTATGAAAAAACTGAAATCAAAGCCCGGCGAATTATTGGGTACAGCCATCCTAGGCGAACGCGGTCAAGTCGTAATCCCCAAAGAGGCTCGCGCCAAACTCAAACTCAACAAAGGCGAAACTTTTATGGTGGTATTGCATGGTGAAGCCATTATGCTAATCCCCAAAAAATTAATGGAGGCCTTCATTAAAAATCTTACCGCTAGTATAAACCAATAATATGTCACCATACCTAACTCGCGCCAAAGAAATGGCGGCCAAGATCCCAGTTCCGCCAGTGTTAAAAAAGAAAAAAGTTTATATTCCACTAATCATTGTGGCCTTATTGTTTACCAACAGTGCATACCGTAGTTACAAAAAAGCCCACACTCCACCCGAGTACGAAACCGCGATAGTTACCCGTGGTGATTTGACCCAAACCGTGGAGGCCACCGGTAAGTTGGAATCATCAAACGATGTTTCGCTGCGCTTTGAATTATCCGGGACCTTGCAAGCCATTAATGTTCGCGAGGGCCAAACCGTAACCACTGGGACTATTTTGGCCACCTTGCGTTCGGCTGAATTAAATGCAGCCGTAGCCCAGGCCAGCGCCAACTTGCAACTAAAGTTAGCTGGCGCCAGTGCTCAGGACCGCAGTTATTACGAAGCGGCTGTTAATTCGGCTAAAGCGGCCTACGACCAAAGCAAGGTTGACGCAGTCACCACCATTAAAACCGCCGAAGCTGCTCGCGACACTGCGCGCAATAATTTAAAGTTAGCCGAAGGTGGTAGCAGTAGCCAAATTGTGGCTGCAGCGTACGAAGATGCGGCGGCGATTATTATCAGCTCACTTTCCAAACTCGACGATGCCTTGACTCAGGCTGACAATATTTTGGGTATTGATAATCAATTTGCTAATGAATCGTTCCGTAATTCTTTGAGCTCTGGTAATCCAGCCTTGGTATTTGGTGCCCAAACAATGTACTACACTACCAAGCAAAGCATTGCCGCAGCTCACGCGGCTGGCCAAACGATTGGCACAACCAGTTCTCAGACAGACATTGAAAAGGCCTTGCTCGCGACCGAAGCGGCGTTAAGTCAAACCAATTCACTATTAACCAGTGTTAGCGCGGTATTGAACAACACAGTGCCAAATGCAAATTTAACCCAAAGTTCGCTGGACACTAAAAAAAGCACAATCGCAACTACGCGCACTACCATTACTACCCAATACACAACGTCAATTAACCAACGTCAAGCATTAAGTGATGCCAAAAACAGTTATTCAACCTACCAAATTGCTTTAGCCAAAGCTGAACAAGATTTAGTTGATGCTCAAATCACGGCTGAATCAAACATCAAAATAAAAGAGGCCGCTTATTTACAGGCTCAGGCTACTTTGTCGGGCAAAGTTGACGCCCCTCGCGCTGTTGATGTGGCTTCGTATCGTGCGGCTTTGGCCCAAGCCGTGGCTAGTCGCGACCGTGCTATCTTGCGCGCTCCAGGCACTGGTACTGTAGCCAAAGTGAGCAAAAAACCTGGTGAATTGGTCACCCCAAGCGATGTGATTGTACAAATGATTTCACCAAGTTACAAAATTGTGGTGGATATTCCTGAGACTGATATTGTAAAACTGACAAATGGATCCAGTCGTAGCACCAATGGACTCAATGCAACAGCTGAATTCACGCTCGACGCTTTTGGCGAAGACCAAGTGTTTGGTGGACAAGTTAGTTCACTTGATCGCAAATCCACTGATATTCAAGATGTGGTTTATTACCAAGTAACCATCGACGTTGCTCCAGGCATAACTGAAACTTTCCAGTCTGGTATGACCGCCAATGTGCGCATCAAAGCAGACACGCGCAACAACGTATTGTATGTGCCACAACGCACCGTACGCACGCGCGAAGACGAAAGCGGAAAATTTGTACGCGTCCTTAAAAACGGCGAAGTTAAAGAAATCAACGTTAAAACCGGCCTTCGTGGTGACAATAGCCAAACCGAAATTACCTCTGGTTTAACCGAGGGCGACGTGGTTGTTATCAATGTTAAAGAACCTGCCAAATAATATGGCTAAACCACTCATTAAAGTTACGGACTTAGTTAAAAACTATCAGACCGATGAGGTGGTTACCCCGGTGCTCCGGGGCGTAAGTTTTGCTATTGAAAAGGGTGAGTTTGTGTCCATTATGGGACCGAGCGGTTCTGGTAAATCAACCTTAATGCATATTTTGGGTTTCCTCGACACACTGTCTACTGGTCGTTATGAATTCGAGGGTCGTGATGTAAGTCAATTAAGTGATGATGAATTGGCCGAAATGCGCGGTAACAAAGTCGGGTTTGTGTTCCAGGCTTTTAACTTGTTAGCTCGTACGACGGCACGCGAAAATGTGGCCCTGCCGTTGGTATATAGCAAGGCAGACCATGGTGACCGCTTAGCCAAGGCCACAAAAATTCTCGAGTCAGTTGGGCTTGGGCACCGCTTGGACCACTCACCGAACCAATTGTCTGGTGGTGAAAAACAACGTGTCGCGATTGCCCGCGCACTCATTAACAATCCCGAAGTTATTTTTGCTGACGAGCCGACTGGTAACCTTGACTCAAAGTCCGGTGCACAAGTAATGAAAATTCTACAAGACCTTAACGACGATGGCCACACGATTATTTTGGTTACCCACGAAATGCATACCGCCGAACATGCCAAGCGCATTATTCAGGTTCGCGATGGGTTAATTATCAAGGACGACGCCGTGCGTAATCGCAACATTGCCAGTGCGGCTGGTGAACTTAAAAAATAATATGCGCCTGTTTGCGTACGTTAAATCGGCGTGGCAACTGCTGACGCGCAACCGTTTGCGCTCGTTCTTGACCATGTTCGGTATTATCATTGGGGTGATGTCGGTAATCGTAATTATGGCCGTAGGCGCTGGTGCGCAAAGTTTGGTGTTAGGCCAGGTTACCAGCCTTGGTTCGAATTTGGTTGGTGTCTTGCCCGGAAAATCCGATGATAATGGCCCACCAGCCGCGGTGTTTGGGATTGTAGTTACTACTTTGACCAACGAAGATGGCGAGGCCATTATGCGCGGCGGTAACCCAAACATTATAGCCTTTACACCGTATGTGCGCGGGGCCGACACCATGACCGCAGGCGACAACACTTCGGACGCCACGTTTGTGGGGGTCAATGCTGACTACACTGAAGTGCAATCAGCCACAGTGGCAGATGGACGCTTTTTTACGGCTGACGAAGACCGCGGCCTCGCTCGCGTGGCCGTACTTGGACACACGGTTGCGGCAGAATTATTCCCTGATACCAACCCGATTGGTAAAACAGTTAAAATTAAACGCACGAATTTTGAAGTGATTGGTGTCATGGAAGAACGCGGGGTCAGTGGCTTCGAAAACCAGGACGTACAGGTGTTTGTGCCATTTACTACTGCCCAAAAATTATTGCTTGGTATTGATTATGCCAGCTTTATGCGTTTCAAAATTTCGGCCCCAGAACACATTGATTCCAGTATTGCGTATATTGCCGACATTCTTCGCGAGCGTCATAACATTGATAATCCTGAGAACGATGATTTTTCGGTACGCTCTGCCAGTCAGGGACTGGAAGTGTTAACCACAATTACCAATGCCCTCAAATTTTTCTTAGCGGCCATTGCCAGTATTTCATTAGTGGTAGGCGGCATTGGGATTATGAACATCATGCTGGCCGCAGTTGAGGAACGTACCAAAGAAATTGGTTTGCGCAAAGCCCTGGGGGCCACTAACCGAGACATTACGACGCAATTCTTAGTTGAAACGGTAATGATTACACTGTTGGGCGGGATTATCGGAATTATTTTGGGCGTATCAATTGCAGTAGTTGTGGCTCGCGTTGCCACGAGCCAGGGCTATGACTGGGCCCTGGAAATTAGCCCCTTCTCGTTAATCCTAGGCTGTGCCGTGTCGATTTCGATTGGTTTATTGTTTGGACTCAACCCAGCTAGACGCGCGAGTCGTTTAAGTCCGATTGAAGCTTTGCGATATGAATAAATGGCACACTCTTACCACGGCTATCGAACTCGCAATCAATTCCCTTAAACGTCAAAAACGCCGCGTGGCTTTGACTATGCTCGCAATTAGTATTGGAATTGGCGCAGCTATTACTATTATGGCAGCTGGTAAAGGAATTCAAGCGCTCGTTTTAGGACAACTTGATGCCTTTGGACCAGACACCATGTACATAGAGACTCGTGTGCCAAGTAAACGCGCTGGCAATAATCCAGTTGGCTTTACGGTAACCAGCATGGATGATAAAGATATTGAAACTATCCGCAAACATCCCAATATTTTGGCCGCTTTTGGCCAGGTCAATGGTCAAGAGGCTGTTAGTTACCAAGGACAGCTAAAAAAAGTAATGCTAATTGGCAATGGTGCAGACAGTCCATTGGTGAGTCCGTTTGATATGGCCGAGGGTCGTTTTTTCACTGAGGATGAAGAGAGTTCACTTCTAAACGTCGCTGTCCTTGGTTCTAAGGCTAAAGAGAAATTGTTTGGTGACGACACGGCTACTGGCAAAACGGTGTATATAAAAGGTAAGCCCTTTAAAGTGGTAGGTGTAATTGCCGAACGCGGGAGTGCGTTTTTCTTTGACATGGACAACACCATTACCCTACCGACCAAAACCATGCAAAAAAAATTGCTCGGCATTGATTATGTGCAAGCAATTTCCGCACGCATGAAAGACGGTAGTTTGTCCGCCAAAACTAAGGCCGAGCTGACTGAGTTATTGCGTGAGAATCACAACATTACCGACACTGACTTAGATGATTTTGCTGTTAATACGACAGCCGAGGCTCAAGATTCACTTACCACCATTACTAATGGAATCACCTTTTTGTTAATTGCACTCGTTGGTATTTCGTTGGTAGTTGGCGGTGTCGGAATTATGAACATTATGTATGTATCGGTGGTCGAACGCACGTTCGAAATTGGTTTACGCAAAGCCTTGGGTGCAAGTCGCGAGGCAATTTTGAATCAATTTTTGGCCGAGGCAATTTTAATTACTTTAGGCGGAGGGGTAATTGGAGTGATTGGTGGGGCCGCGCTTGCCTTCCTTATTTACCTGGGTGCGACTGCGGCTGGTCTGGCCTGGATTTACCAGGTGACTTACTCGTCAATTTTCTTGGCGGTTGGTTTTTCGGCAGTGATTGGGTTGGTATTTGGTTTGTATCCCGCTTCGGCTGCATCCAAGCTAAATCCGATCGACGCTCTACGACGCGAGTAAAGTGCCGTATACACGGTCGAGCTCTAACTGCTCTACCTTCACTAATGCTGGCAACAATTCTGTTTCAATCAGCGCCACTTGTTGATCTACAATTGCTCTTTTATCAGTAGCAAGGTTTCCCTTTCGATATTCGGCGTAATAAGGATCAATTAGACGTTTTAATTTTCTTTTGGCAACCTTTGTGGCCCATTCGGTTCTTTTTTCACTAGTATTCAAATCAACTGAATAGTCCCGATCCGAAAAAGCGATTGTACCTGGTTCGGCAATTTTTTGGTAAACACCGGCCGTATCTGCCTCTTCGCGAGCCTGTACATAGTGAACCAAATCATCCTGTTTGATTATCTTGGCTCCCCCGGTAATGGAGATTGATTCATTGCCTGGGTTCTTTATTTCTCTCACAGCTGTGGTTATCTTCTCTAGTACCGCGTGAACCTCATCGTGCTCAACCTGACTTAAAATAACTGAAAATTCATCGCCACTGCGACGACCAATTGCGTCAGTGGAACGCAAAACAGTTGTTAATTTTTTGATTATTGCCTTTAGGATTTCATCACCCGCTTGATGACCGAACGTATCATTAATGCCTTTAAATGAATCCACATCAAATTCCACCAAAACCGTAACTTTTGCGTTCTCATTATTTTGTTCAGCGGCTAATCGAGCCCGATCTTGCTCAATGTAAAACCGCCGTCTCATACCATCGGCAGAATAGGCGCCCGTTAATGCGTCTTTGTATTGAATTTCTTCGGCCTTGATCAATTCCAGCACAATTGGGACAAGCCGATCTAATCGTTCTTTAACAGGCCCAACAATTTCCTCTGCAGAAGTATTTACAGGAATTTGCCAATTCGGCGCCAACCACGGCATTTCGCGTTTGGCGTATTCGTTCATTTTTTGTAAGAACTTTTCCTTTACGTGAGCCAATTCGGCCTGGTCTATCCCAACTTTTTCAAAAAAAGAATCGTCTGGAATTTGATACAGAAGGGCTGGATTATTTTTATATTCGGACAATGCTTCCGTGGGTGGTTGATTTAAGTGAATTTCGTTTGTGGGGTTTGGGTTTTCCATAGTTTAAATTATATATCGAAATTGTATCACAGCTACCAAAACAAAAAAACAAAGTAGCTAATTACACAACAAAATCGCCTTTCGGCGATCTTATAAAAACTGCTTCTGTTTTAAGTAGTCGGGGTGACACGACTTGAACGTGCGACCTACTGGTCCCAAACCAGTCGCTCTAGCCAACTGAGCTACACCCCGCTGTAAATTGTGTGCCGCGGGCCAGGATCGAACTGGCGACACAAGGCTCTTCAGGCCTCTGCTCTACCACTGAGCTACCACGGCGTACGGCACTGCCGTTGTGGACCGGAGAGGATTCGAACCCCCCACCCTCGCGATGCAAACGCGATGCTCTACCAAATGAGCTACCGGCCCGTAAAGTGAGAAAAGTATATCAGCCCTTTAATTTTATGTCAACAGCCCCAAAATTGATGGGATTTGCCAGACAATGATTGACAAAAAGTAATTTTTGTGCTAATTTCAGCCCAAACTCTAGTCCCCGTAAGGAGGTTCGTGATGGTATACGTGATTCTGTTCACGCCGTGGCTGCTGGTGTTCCTCTTTCACCTCTGGCTGCGTCACTTGCAGCAGATCTCATTCGAGGCGGGTAAAATCCCCGCACGCGGTTCGACCATTCCGGGTACGCGGCAGAAGTTCCTGTGGATCCAGGACTGGTCCACCATGACCTGGGGCGACCTGGTCGGACTGGCGCCAACGCTCTGTGTCGGCCTGTTCCTGGGCGGCGCCTATCTCCCCAGCCTGCCGAACTGGCAGTGGGTGGTAGTTGCAACCACGTTGGTCAAAGTAATTACCGGGTGGGAATTCCACCGCATGTGTCTTCAACCAAACCACAAGCCTGACTACGGCTTCCCCCGCCCGGGCGAGGCCTCGTCAATGGGCGTGGCTCACTCAGTGTTCTTTGGCCTTTCGGCCGGCATCATCCTGGTTACCATCTACACCTTCTGGCAATACCCCGAAAAGATGGACGACCTGGTGCCAGCCTGGCTGCTGTGGGGCATGTTCCTGGGTGGGCTCGCGGTGTTGGGAGCAGCAACGATAGTGGACCTGGTCAAAGGGCGGTTCGCTCCGCTCATGTTGGACCCCGACGTCTCAGATGACGGGTCGATGCTTCTCGACCTCAGGAGGGATGAGAAACGCTAGCCACCAAGTGGTGGCCGGCCACGGTTTTCTGGTTCCGTGTACACAAAAACCAGGAAATCGTCGTGATTATAACTTTTGTAGTTACGACAATTTCCCTTCTTCAATCAACCAAATTCAACGCGTGACGCAAGCGCAACTCACGTTCTTGTTCGCGTCGCAGAGCGGCTAAATTGCGGTGTGTCAAAGTGTTTGGTAATCGATCAGCCACCCATTGCCCGCCGAGCAAATGAGTGAGCACTACGTAATCAGCCCCCGCGTTATACAAATCTTCCAAATGACGCGCGTGTTGCAAATGGCAAATGATAATCGGCTCTTCGCTCTGGCGACGGATATGATGCACTAGGGCGAGTTGGTCACTGGCATCTGGTAGTGTGGAAACAACTAATTCTGCATCGCCGAGCGGCAAGTCGCTTAAAAATTCCACATCTGTCGCATCGCCAAAATATCCTGGCACATTGGCTGCGGCTAATTTTTCCATTGCCTGGGGATTAAAATCAACCACTGCAAACGGAATTTTGTGGCGACGCAATGCTTCGGCAATTCGCCAACCCATGCGGTGATACCCAAATACCCACACCCGGTATGCTTTTGTTTCCTCGTTTTGAATTTCAGTATTTTCGCGACCAAATTTTTCCAACCAAGGTTTAAACCATAACCACAGCTGCTCGTTATATGTTACCAAATACGACGAAATCATAATGGTTAACAAGGCAACCATGGTCAGCAGACCCAGTTCGGCTCCTGGTAAATAGCCGAGCTCTTTGCCTTTATACATTATAATAAAACCAAACTCACTCACCTGGGCTGCGGTCACGCACGCCAAAAATGCATTGCGCCGCTTATATCCCAGACGCCGCATGACCCAATATAAAATAATTGGCTCAACCACCAACACAAAGATGGTTAAAGCCAGCCCAATCAACCAAACACTAGCAATTTCCTGCAGCTGTAAACTGCTACCCAACACCAAAAAGAACAGTACGATGAAAAAATCTCGCAATGGACGCAATCGACTACTTATTTCGGCTTGAAATGGTGAAGATCCTAGTGTTATCCCGGCAATTACCGCCCCAAGCTCTGCCCCAAACCCTAGCCAATTAACTAAACTTGCAATCCCAAAACACCAGGCTAACGCAAGGATAAATAATAATTCACCTGAACGCGCTGCCCAACCAATCAAATCTGGTAACCATTTTTTACTAAGGAGGTACAACCCACCCACCAACATTAATCCTTTACCCATCACTTGCAGTACAATACTTTGCCACGCTCCGTTGAGACTAAACGCGTTAAGCACGATCAACAAAATCACAGCTAGGACGTCTTGCACAACGAGCACACCAATTACAAATTGGCCATAGGCAGTTTCGGTTTCACGCTTCTCATTAAGTAATTTGGCCACAATAATTGTGCTCGAAAACGCCAGTGCAATTCCAATTAAACCAGCTGATTGCCAACCAAAACCAAATAAACGCAAAATTCCCAACGCCGCACCAACCGTTAATAGAAATTGACCAATGCCACCAACTAGCAACTTAGTCCCCAATCGTTGCAAATATGAAAAACTAAAATTCAAACCAATTACAAACAACAACAAAACAATTCCAAAGTGAGCCAAAGTTTCAAACAACGCATCATGGCTATTTACAATATTCAATACCAGTGGCCCAGCAATTACTCCGCCCGCAATATACGCAACCACTAATGGCTGTTTCAACAGTCGCAACAAAAAAGATAACCCGACGGTTAGTCCAAGTACTAAACTCAACTGTGAAAAAGTGTCGGCCATACGGCCACATTATACCACGGCCAAAGGAATTGTGTTAGATTTTTTTCGCCCACGCAGCCACAGTAAACCTCCGATTAAAACGAACGGGGCCAGCCACCACAGCTGCGCAACTTTATTTTTATCAAATGGCATAGCTAAATTTGTTTTGGTATTAGTTTGATTATCAGCTTGACCAATTTTTTTTAAATCAGCCCAGCTATTTACAGCCACAGCCCAATCTTCTTTGTATTTTTTAACTACGCCGGTCACCTGCCACTCTGTTTTTTTCTTCCAACCTAAACCGGCTGGTAATTTAGCGGCTGGTAAAATTACCACAACTTCGGCCGTGCCGTCGTCTAGCCGCCAGTACTTGCCATTACCACTGGTTACTTCCCCCTTAATACTCACGCGCGCGCCGTCATTTTGATCCAACAAGCGAGCTGCCACTAATATAGCCGGTCCACTTGCTAACGCAGTTGATTTGGTAGTGCCAGTTTTTTTAGTTTTTGCGCTTGAACTGGTTTTTTTAGTACTAGTTACCGTGGTATTCTTGACAGTAGTGGTGATTTTTTTATTTTCAATTGCAGCCGTGCTGGTACTTAGTCGTAGTGGCTCTGCAATCTGCAAAATCCACTTGACCTCATCATTTAACCCAAATGGATCAGCCACCCGCAACACCACATTATATTTTCCTGGTTTGTCATACACAGTGCTAATGGCCGTACTACTACTCTGCTGCCCATCACCTAAATCCCAATGATACGCCAGCTCATCGTGATCTGGGTCATAGACATTGTCACTCGTAAAGTCCACAATTTCCCCTGGTAATGCCTTGGCCGGGGCAGTAATTTCGGCATATGGAGCCCGGTTTAATTCTTTCCAGACATTGGTTAGGCCCGGTGTACTACTTTGGCTCCAACCCCAACCACGGCCTGGTACCATTACCCATGCTGCCCCCGCAATCGTTGGCGTTTGATACGAAATCGTGTCGGCAACACTCCCATCGTCACGTATCAGACGCACTTTCTCTTTGGTTTGGTTTGGTAATACCAATTTATTTTGTTCGCGCCACAATACCACCAGTCCACCCGGACGGACTGTTTGCTCGGGAATTAGGTATTCTTGTTCACCAACCTCTAAACGCCACTGCGTCAGTATAATATCTGCGTTAGTAGGGTTAATTAACTCAATAAATTCTGCAAAGTCAGCCCCAGCTGGATCAGGAAAAATCTCATTAATTTTTAATTTTCCCAAACTACTCTTGGTTATACCTTCAGTTTCATTTGCTTCAGTTGTATCAGTCTCGACTTCGCGCAAAACTTGATTAGCCAAAGCCGGTGTTGGTTGACCAATTTTCCATTCAGCTTGTACGGTTGGCAGCTCGCGCACCAAACTCTGTCCTTTGTGTGGTCCACCAGCTGTGTCAATCCACTCACCGTAAGACACGGTTTCTACCAGCGAATCACCAAACCATAGCTGCACTTGGTCTCCGACATTATTTAGGTTACCTTTAATTGGTGTAACCGCGACAAATGATTGGGCCGCAATGGTGCCACTTACCGTTGTGCGGGCACCTGAACCATCCACCAAATACCAGTCAGTCATGTCTACTGCTGACAAATTAGGATTATATAACTCCACAAATTCAGTTTCGCCGGTGTTTGGCTCAGGATATATTTCACTCAAAACCAAATTTTGCACCGGCGCATTCTCCGTTTGTGTACTAGTAACCTCGGTTTCCGTCAGTTCAGGGGCCGTGGTGGAAATTACTATCTCTTCGGTTGTAGTAGTAATCTCAGTAGTTGTTGCTAAAAAAAGATCTGCTAAACCACGACGCGGGGCATCAACAGAACGTCCAAAATCCCCGAGGCTTTTGTCTGCCTCTAACCGTCTGGCTAACCGACCAGTACCAGCGGTGGGCAATGGTTGACCACTAAAATGTGCCGCCTGCCCCCAACCCACTAAATCTATCACCTCTTTGGCACTATTAAGGAGCGCCAAACTATTATCCTCGGCCAAGGTAGACGACGCATACAACCAGTCACCTACAAACACACCTTGGGCGTCGACATGAACCAACAGCGCAAATGTATGACCAGGCAAAAAAGTACTTGAGGCAAATGCTGATGCCAGGTAAGTCCAACTTCCCAAGGCCCCACTTTTGGTCAATTTGCCCAATCGCCAGCCGCTAATGTCGATCGGTTCTGCACTAGTGTTATAGATTTCCACGTACTCCTCGCTGGTTCGACCAGAGCCACCCGAAACCTGCAACCCAGCAATTACCACTCCCCCGCCCTGAGCCTTAACTGGCCCAAACCCAACCACGACCAAGCAAGCCAAAATTTGGCTCACCAAAAAAACGGCCACCTGGCGACGCCAGGACCAAAAAGTCTGAAGCATAATTCCCTCCTTAAGATTTATAAATCTATTATTTCACCCACTAAAAGCCTTGTCAAAACCCTAGTTACCAACACCAGAACAGTTGTTCTTGTGGATTATTTTGGTTAAAATTTTGCCCAAAAATAGATAAATTTTGTGTTCAAAAAATCCTGTTGTGGATAACTCTGGGGAAAACTACCCATATTTGGGGATAACCCAACCCCCTACCTCACAATCATATGTATACACTAGTGTTAACAAACACTGGTTATCACCCAAAAAAATGATTTTTTGGCTAATCCTAGCTTAGTTACTCTGCACCAACCCTTCCTATTTGACAAATTGTATACAATATGGTATACTATTTTTGTTAGAGAAAAATAGTATTAGTTTGTTCTTTCGCAACGCACAAGCTCCCTCAACTTTGTTGAAGGTCGCAGTTTGTGCTCTCCCCACTCTGTCCTCTTTGGCTCAACCACTTGTAGGTTGAAACAAAAAACAAATATCCAAAATAGAGGCGGTTGAGTCTGGTGTCTCCCATTATGCTACTTTGTCTAGAATACTAGAGGGTAGCGGGAATTTCCACCTCTGGACGGTGTGAGAGGAAGCAAAAAAGGTCCTAAAGGCCGTTGGTCATTAATCGAGCAATCGATAATCACTACCCTTGGGACTTATGGGCGACTCTGCCACATATTCCCATGGGCATCGATGTCGCCCTTTTTTTATCCAAAATATACGATTTGCTAATTTTCCCCATCTCCTTTATACTTATTTTGTTACTAACGAATCTGATCCTCTTGTATGGCTACGAAAAAATCAGCCTTTTCTGCTGACTTTTTGGCTCAAATTAAGGCTTCTCTAGAAGACGAACAACGCAAACTCGCCGGTGAATTGAATCAATTTACTGATCATAGCGGCGGTAAGGACACCTCATTCCCTGAATATGGCGATAACCTTGAAGATAATGCTCAGGAAGTGACAGATTTTTTGTCCAACAAACCAGTCGAAATGACTCTGGAAAAGTCGCTACGTGATGTAAAATCCGCTCTCAAACGTGTAGCTGAAGGTACCTACGGTATTTGCAAATATTGCGACAAACCGATTGCGGAAAAACGCTTACTGGCTCGTCCTACCTCCAGTTCGTGCGTTGATTGCAAAAAAACTCTGACTGACGAAGTTTAATTTAGTATGCTTCGTAAAATATTGCCTATCCTGCTTGGCGTAGGCTTTTTTGTAGTTGACCAAGCTGCTAAATTTGCAGCTCTCCACTCTCCTGAATCTCGTTACTACATAATCAAACCTTGGCTTGGTTGGGAATACTTTCCTAATCCTGGTATCGCCTTTAGTCTACCTATTCCGAATTCACTCGTGCTAGCAACAACACCTGTGATTTTATTTTTAGTCGGGTGGTGGTGGTTTCACCAGCCGGACAAAAAAAATTGGCTAGCGGCAGCTTTGGTTTTGGCTGGTGCGCTATCCAATTTTTTTGATCGCTTTCGCGTTGGTGTAACAATTGATTACCTTCGTATTTTATATTCGGTTATTAACGTGGCCGACGTAGCGATTGTGTTGGGCATTTTGTGGATTTTATTTAAACGCCCTAGTTCACCAACAATGTAAACTGGTCACTGTCGTAAACCGTACCGTTTTTTAAAGTAACCTCGGCCACCACGGACCATGGACCCGGAGTCGGCGCATTAGTCCAACTAACAAAAAGCTCGTTATTTTGCAGATTGGTTAGGCTGGCCGACCCGATTGCAATAGTTTGGGCACGATTGGCTGAAATTGCACGGACCTTTACCGCACTAATTTCTTCCAGACGGTGTGGGGCCATAAATAGCCCCAACGGAAATTGTGTACTCGCCAAAGTGCTCGGATTGCGAGTAAATTGCACTCCTGGCTGCGCGGCCGACACCTCGAGAGTAAAGGGAATTTCGTGCCGCAATTTGTTCCCCACATCGTCTTCTGCGGTAATACCCAGTATGTGTTTGCCTGGCGCTAACGTGGCGGCCTCATACGACAGGTTAAATGGGTGCTCACTCACTACACCCACATAGGCCCCATCAATCTGGTAACTTACCCGGCTAACCCCGCGCGTGGCGCTAACCACAATATCAGTATTAATTTGACGACTCGTTAACACCGCGTCAGGTTGCGGACTACGAACCTCTAATTTTGGCATCAATTCTAATGAGTATGCATCGTCATACTCGGTTGGTGGCTCACTAAACTCTGGATTCCAGTTTGGATCTTTAGCTTTCATACGCCCGATCCAATCTTGTACAGCCTGTTCCCAAATTGTATAGGCCGGGTTTGTCTCTGGATGTTCTGGCACTGGACCCGCTGGATTATTTACATCAATATAATGCAAAATGTCATGAGGAATGATGAAGGTTTTTTCTTGAATATACTCGGGTGGGGTCGAACTATTTGCCAAACGACCGGTTACGGTGTTCACTAAGAGCTTTAGATTTCCGCCAGCACTGCCATTTAAGATTGGTTTGGTAGATGTAGGCGTGGTCACAGCCGGAAATTGCTCAACTGGCGTGGTTTTAAGCGCATCACGCATATACTGGTTCCAAATCTCACCCGCGACTTTGTTTCCGCCATACCCAGCTTTCATTGGTTTATTGTCTGTATTGCCGGCCCAGACCACTGTGGCTAAACTTGGAGTGTAACCAACTGTCCAAGCATCCACGTAATTATTGGTTGTACCGGTTTTGGCAGCGACTGGACGGCCTGGTATTGTTAAGTTGCTGTTGGCGCCAAATACATATTGACGACTAGCGTCATCGCTTAAAACATTAGACATAGTGGACGCCAAGTTTTTGTCGATCACTTGTTCCCCCTCAGGCTGTTTCCATTCAAAAATAGCATCTTTGTTTGGCCCTTCCACGCGCAAAATTGAAGATACTGGTAATCGCTTACCATTGTTGGCCAAAGTGGCATAAGCATTGGCATGTTCAATCATATTTACCTCGCCACCGCCTAGTACAAGAGACAAACCCAGTCCACTATTAAAGGTGTTATACCCCATGCGCTCGGCAAACTCTAACGTTTGCTTTAACCCCACGATGTACATGGTTTTTACGGCTGGAATATTGAGGGATCCTTGTAGTGCCTGGCGTAATGTGATTGGACCATGTTCACTTAGATCATAATTGCGTGGCTGATACGTCTGAGCCCCACCGGGGAATGGAGTTACAACATCATACATGACTGTACTTGGAGTCAACCCACGCTCAAAAGCGGCCGCGTATACAATTGGTTTGATTGATGACCCAGGTTGGCGACGCCCTAAAGTTACCACGTTAAATTGACCGCTGATTGAATCATCAAAAAAATTACGCGAGCCAACCATGGCGACAATTTGACCGTTCCGCGGATCAAGCGAAACCAAGGCCGCATTATTGGCATTGGCCTCAGCGAAAATTTTAGTGGTACTGCTAACCGCTTTTTCAGCGGCCTGCTGCTTGTCCCAGTCTAACGTAGTAATTACCTTCAAACCCCCGCGTTCAACCATGGCTTCACCATATTGTTTAACCAATTGCTCTTTTACATACAAAACAAAGTGTGGCGCCTGAATGCTGTTTACCTGACGCTTTAGGGTTACCGGTTCAGCCTTAGCTTTAGCTGCCTCGTCTGCATTTAAATAGCCCTCTTCGACCATGCGCTGTAGCACCAGATTACGCCGATTACGTAGGGCTTCTGGATTGTTCAAAAAAACCGATGGTTGTTGCGGCAAACCGGCGAGAGTGGCTGACTCTTGCAAATTCAAATCCGAAACTGATTTACCAAAATAACTCTGGGCCGCGGCTTGCACGCCGTAATTGGTAGAGCCGTATGGAATTTCGTTAAAATAAATTTTCAAAATTTGATCTTTAGTGTATTTTTTTTCGAGCCAAACCGACATAACAATTTCCTTGACCTTACGCATAATACCACCAAAACCGTGCCGTTCGTTACCAACAATGGCGTTTTTTACCAGCTGCTGCGTAAGGGTAGAGGCACCGCCCCCGATTCGCCCCTTGCCCAAAAAGCCATATACAATTGAACGTGCCAGTGACAGCGGACGGACTCCGTTGTGCTCATAAAATTTCTTGTCTTCCGTTGCGATTACCCCGTTAACTAACGCGGGCGGAATGTCTTTTAATTCCACTAATGTACGCTTTTCATCAGCAAAAATTTCGTACAGTAGGTGCTGGCCGGTTCGATCATAAATTTTAGTACTCTGAGAATATTGACGTTCGGTCAATTTATCTGGGTCAGGCAAATCAGAGCTAATCCACAGAATCAATAAACCTGATGCAATCAGGCCAAAAATGGTTGACCACATCACAAATCGACATAAGGCTGGCCACCAGGAACGTTTCCGGTCTTTGTCGCGACGCGGCCCCCGACGTCCTGGATGAAAAATGTAACCCAGTAGGCGTTTAAGCCAACGAAAAGGGGTTAAAATCAGCCAACCGAGCCCGGCCAACCAACCGGCCCGACGTGACGGACGGACTGAACGGCGAGGAGCTCCATCTGGCTGGTCGCCAAGGTAACCATAGGAACGCTTTGGGGACAAGTTGTCACTCATAAAATAGCTAAAATAAGCCAAAAATCAGTCATAACCCATATTGTAGCACAGCCTGACAATCTTGACAAAAAGGCAAAAATATGATATAGTAGGCCTTCAGTTACCAGGTACCGTAAGGTATCTTTTATATTATTTATGAACTACCTGTCACTAAAGAAAGTCCAGACAATTGCTCTTTCCTTAGCGTTTATTGCTTTGGTTCCACAGACTGTACAGGCCCAGTCTTTGGCCGCCGGGATTCCTGTAATGATCACCATGACTACAACTCCTGGTGGCGCCAATACTGTCATGGCTAATCTCGAGCCAGCCGCCCCAGCCCCTAAATCTGAGTTTCCAGAGGCTGCCCAACGCCCGGCCCGTCGTACTTTGACCGTAGTGGCTACTGCTTACTCTAGTGAGCCTGGTCAGACCGACAATACCCCTTGTATTCCAGCAATGTCGAGTTTTGACCTCTGTGCCAACTTTGCCAAAACCGGTGTCGAGGATACGATTGCTGCTAATGATTTAAGCCTTGGCACTAAGGTTCGTTTTCCAGAGTTATTCGGCGATAAAGTCTTTACGGTTCGTGACCGTATGAACAGTAAATATACTGGAAAAAGTCGTATCGACTTCTGGATGAACGAAAAAAGCGATGCTATTAAGTTTGGTGCCCAACGCATCAAGATGGAAGTACTCTAAATTGGTAAAAATTTAAAAACCCCGCTCTTGCGGGGTTTTTAGTTGAGGTACGGGTGGGAATCGAACCCGCGCATAGGGGTTTTGCAGACCCCTGCCTTACCACTTGGCTACCGTACCAATGATGCCAGTGTAGCACAGAAAGGACACAAAATCAAGCCTCCTATAAGCGGACAAAATCGCTTATTTATGCTACTATAATAGTACCCAATTATGAATTGGAAAGCCTTGGGCTACAAGGGGGCCTGGTACGCCTTGCGCGGACTTATGTATAGCAAACGAGCTCTGACTACAGCAGGGCGTTTTGGTTTACGTGCTATTAGACCAGCACAGCAGTGGTACCGCACGGTAATTGGTTTCCGTCTATACAAGTTCTCCTTCTACTTTAGAAAACGGGCGGCCTTGATTGGTTTTGTTCGCAAGTACACTCCTGGTCATTTTTTTGCCCAACGTTACATTTTACAGCTACTTGCCTTGGGTTTGTTTTTATTTATCTGCTGGCCCCAAACCAAATTTTACCGACAACCTTTAGGATACAGTGAAATTCCTGGCCGCCAAACCTTACTGTACGCTTTGGTCGGTCCCGGCGAGCAAGATTTTGCAACCGACTTAACCACTAATGATGAGGTTTTAGTGAATGTATCCACCCCCGAGCAATCATGGAGAGAAGGTTCAGTTAATGCTGAACTCAGTGGAGCCACCCATAGTTATATCTACGAAGACGTTAACCAGCCAAATACAGCCAACTTTGCTTTGGTTAAACCCTACCGTACGGGACCAATACAAAACACGCCAATTATACACACGCCACGTTCCCGCGAAATTTTCGTATACACGGTCAAGCCGGGTGATGTGTTAGGAAGTATAGCTAGTCAGTTTGGTATAGCTGTAAATACAATCCTCGCTGCTAATAACTTAACAATTCGGTCAATCATTAAACCAGGCAATAGCCTTAAAATTTTGCCGGTCGATGGTGTCACTCACACTGTAAAAAAAGGAGACACGCTATCCAAAATCGCCCTGGCATATGGTGCCAAGACTGGGGACATTACTCAGTATAATAATCTAGGTGAGAGCGGCTCTGGTTTAACAATTGGTAAGGAAATCATTGTACCCTACGGTCGTGCCATTGTAACTGCAACCAAACCAAGAGTTCCAACAAAGCCAAATGGATTGACGGTGACCGAAAGACCTGTTTCTGGGCAGCTTCCAGGATCGTCATTAGCTTCGGCTAACGCCTCTGGTTTTATTTGGCCGTCAGGAGCTACGATTGTTACCCAATACTATGGTTGGCAACATACGGGCATGGATATTGCAGGCAAAATTGGTTTACCGAACTATGCGGCCAAATCAGGTACGGTTGTAAAATCACAGTGCGGCTGGAATGGTGGATATGGTTGCTACATTATTCTTGACCATGGCAACGGTGTCCAAACTCTATACGGACACAATACACAGCTTTTAGTTAGCCCAGGTGAATATGTAACACAGGGCCAAGTGATTGGTCTGCTGGGAAGCACTGGCCGGTCCACCGGTCCTCATTTGCATTTCGAAGTCCGCATTAATGGTAAGCGAGTCAATCCTCTGACTTATATTAAACGCTAGGTCACGCCACGAAAAACGAGAGCTTCAGCTAGATGTTTTGCTTCTATGGTCGGAGCGTTAGCCAAATCAGCAATGGTTCTAGCTAAGCGTAATACGCGCACCAGACCACGAGCAGTTAATTGATACCGTTGATGTGCCTTTTCCAGTAGGGATTCTGCCTCATTTTTTAGCGGTCGCCAGGTACGAATTGTTCGCATTGTTAATTCGCCGTTTCGACACAGCTGTCGCGTGTATTGTGAATTATGAGCGTGCAGCACCCGCTCTTGAATTCTGACCGAACTTTCGTTGTGGTTAACGTTGTTAATTTTTTCCCATTCAAGCCGCGGCACCTGAATGTGCATATCAATACGGTCCAATAAAGGGCCGCTAATTTTTTTGCGGTAGTTCAATATAGCAGTAGCGGAACAATTACAGCCTCGTTCTGGATCAGTAGCATATCCACACGGGCACGGATTCTGACTTGCCACCAAAATCACCTGTGCAGGAAATTGAAGTGTGCTATGTGCGCGTGCAATCGTTACATAGCCATCCTCTAGTGGTTGGCGCAGTGATTCGAGAGTTGCTTGTGGGAATTCTGGTAATTCATCCAAAAATAAAACTCCGCGGTGTGCCAGTGAAATTTCTCCTGGGTGTGGATTACGCCCGCCACCGACCAACGCAGCGGCACTAGCGCTATGATGTGGCGCCCGAAACGGGCGTACTGATTGAATAGTCCGTAAATTAAATTGTCTACTAACTGAGTAAATACCCCCAACCTCAAGTTGTTCTTCGACAGTTAAAGGCGGAAGAATACTTGGCAAGGCCTTGGCCAGCATGGTTTTACCCGAACCAGGTGGCCCCGTTAGTAATACGTTATGCCCTCCGGCCGCGGCAATTTCCAAACCACGCTTGGCCATTTCTTGTCCCGCGATGTCCGCAAAATCCACCAAAGAATTTCCAAAGTCTGATTTAGGTTTAGTGAATGACGCAGGCACAATCAATGTTTTGCCCTGCAAATGTTTAATCGTTGCACTAAATGAAGTCACTGGAATTACCGTGATCTCTTTTACCAAAGCAGCTTCGACTGCGACTTCTGCCGGCACAATCACCTCGGTAAATCCCTGAGCCTTTGCAAAACGAACGACCGGCAAAACACCAGGCCCACCACGCACTGTCCCGTCGAGTGCTAACTCACCTATAATAATTGTCTTTTCGAGTCGTCCGGCATCAAAACTCAATTCAGCCGCACACATGCAAACCGCAATAGGCAAATCAAACCACGCACCTTCTTTACGAACACTCGCTGGCGCCAAATTTACCGTTATCCCCTTGCCATGCGGCCACATCAACTGCGTATTTTTCCACGCAATCCGAATACGTTCTTTCGACTCCTGAATGGTCGCGTCAGGTAGCCCCACTATCTGAAACCCTGGCCATCCCGGACTAATATCCACTTCCACTGTCACCAACGTTGCCTGCACACCAACCACGGCGGCAGAATAACCAATTACAAACATAGCCCTCCTTTTAAAAATTATTGCCTAATCGGCATGACGATATATAAAAAATCAGTATTTTCTTTTGGTCGCAACACGCACGGCGCATCGGCGTTGTTCACACCAAACTCAACACTATCAGTATCAATATGTTGCAAGCCATCCAACACATATCGATGATTGAGCAAAATTGCGTTTGCATCCCCAACAACTTCAGCATCAATTTCCGAAGTATGTTCACCGGTTTGAGCGTTAGTAGCCGAAACCTTTACTGCGCCAGGAGCGTTGGTAATCGCAAACGAAACGGCATTTACACCAGCCGCAGTAAACATACTGGCGGCCTTAATTTTATTACTCATTTGTGCAACCGGAAATGTGGCTAGAGTTTTAAATGAGTTGGGGATAATTTGTGCATAGTCTGGATATCTTCCTTGAATCAATCGCGCAGTCATTTCGAAGTTATTAAAACGAATGGCAATTTGGTTTTGACTTACCCATAAACGAACTTGTTGCTCCCCGTCCGTTCCACCTGTACCCAACAAACGAGTCAACTCATAAGCTACCCGTCCCGGTACAATACACTTGATTTCAGCGTCTGTACCCTGTACTACGGGCACCCGTGCTTCGGCCAAACGATAAGAATCAGTAGCCGCCAACATTAGGCCCGAATAACGCTCGGTTAAAAAAGAAAAAAGAACACCAGACAATTCTGGACGGATTTCGTTTTTTGAAACTGCAACAACTGTTTTAGTTAATGCTTCACGAAGAGGCTTTGCCGCAAGCACATAGGCATGATCCTCCTCGATTTGAGGCAAGACCGGAAATTCGTCGGCTGGTAAACCTTTAATTTTAGTTTTTGAGGCTCCGGCGCCGAGTTGTAGTTGACCATTTTCCCATACAATCTCGACTTGTTCTTGATTCAACAAATTAATTGATTCAGCTAGCATTCTAGCTGGAACCGTAGCTGCGCCAACTTCATCAACTCGCGCGCGAACTTGAGCTCGAATAGCAACTTCTAAGTTTGTTGAAATAAACTCAACCTTGGACTCGGATGCTTGAATCAAAACATTACCCAAAATTGGTAAATGCGCGTGCTTACCGGCTAGGGGGGTAGTCAAATCCAATGCGTTTTTCAAGTTATCCCGAGTACAGGTAAAGCGCATATTGGTTATATTTATAAAATTTTTTAATAATAGTAATAGTAGTAGCTGTGCAAAAGTGGATAAGCTGATTTTTTTTAGCTAACACTTGCACTGATTTGGCTCATTCGGGGTGTGTAGAAACAGGGACTACATCTTGCGCAAATTCGGGATAACTTTGGTTGGTTGAGTAGCACTGTGTATAAGTTTTGAATTATGCACTGGGCTGTTGAAAATTCTGTGCATGATTTGTCCAAAATTTTATCCACCTGTTAATTTAACTTATCCCCAATTTTGTGAATAACTATGGGGTATTGGCGTACAGTCGTTGTTTGATCATGTCCACATCTTGTTTAAGTTTAAGGTCACTGTCGAGCTCACGTTCTACCTTACTGTGGGCGTGCATGGCAGTAGTGTGGTCGCGTTTTCCGAGCTCTTCGCCAATAGCAGGAAAAGATAGCTTAAGCTCTTCGCGGAGCAAATACATAATCACTTGGCGAGGGAAGGCAATACGTTTTTCACGACTCTTTCCGGTAATGTCCTCTAATTTTACATCGTAAAATCGACTAACTTCGGCCACTAATTCGCGTGGGGTGAGTGAACGTCGCATGTTTTGTTCGGCGTAGCTGGTTAAGATGCTCCGCACACTATCAATGGTGGGCTCAATGTTACGAAGTTGGTGCATGGCGATCACTTTGTTCAAGGCGCCCTCTAATTCACGAATGTTATTCTGAACATTCGTTGCAATTAGTTGGAGTAATTCAACCTTGATCGGGAATTCTTTTTCTTGACATTTAGCTTGCAAAATAGCAACGCGAGTCTCTAGGTCAGGGGTCGAAATGTCGGCGATCATCCCCCACTCCAAACGGCTGCGTAGGCGGTCGTCCAGGCCTGGGATTGCCTTTGGTGGCCGATCACTGGTTAAAACTACCTGCCTACCCTGTTGGTGTAATTCGTTGAATGTGTGGAAGAATTCCTCTTGTGTTTGTTCTTTACCGCCAATAAATTGGATGTCGTCAATTAAAAGGAGATCAACATTGCGGTATCGATCCTTGAATTCGCGGGCACGACCTTCTTTAACTGCACCGATAAATTCGTTAGTGAATTTTTCAGAGCTAACATACATTATTTTGGTGGCTGGATTAGCCTCGAGCATAGTATGGCCAATCGCTTGGAGCAGGTGGGTTTTACCAAGTCCGACTCCGCCATAAATAAAGAGTGGGTTATAGGCTTCACCCGGACGAGCCGCAACCGCTTGGGCTGCAGCGTGGGCCAGTTCATTGCCTTTACCAACCACAAACATGGAGAAAGTATATTTAGGGTTAAGTCCAAATTGCTGAAGTAAAGCAGTGTGACGGGGGTTGTTAGTTGAGGGTGTGATAGGTTGGCTAGTACCTATGGTTGGTTGAGCGCTGGTGGCAGTAGTATTGTGTGAAGAGACGGTAATCTCTGGTGCCGCCGAAGGACTAGCACACTCCTGCTCAGCGACATTTTTAATATTTTCTACTACGTAACTAACCTTGCGAATTGGCTTCCCGGTAATTCGTTCTAAAGATTTAACCACGTCAGTGTGGAATTTTTTTTCAAACCACGATTTGGTAAAATCCTGTGGTACACATACGACCACTTCTCCACTATCAAATGAACGAATTCCGGTTTGTCTAAACCAGGTCGTAAAGTTTGCCTTAGTTAGTTTTAGCTCAAATTCAGCCAAAACTGCCTGCCAGATTTCGTAGTTTGTCATAAGTTACCCCATTGTAACACAGTTTAGATAAAGCAAAAATTGTGTAGATTTAGACAAAAAGTGGGTAAGCTGGGGATAAACTGTGGACATTGTGGATAAGTATGGTAATTGGCTAAATTTTAAGGCTACATTGACAAAAAAAATTATTGCCAGTATACTGTGTATATTATTTCTTTCTTGGTATGCCTAAACGTACTTATCAACCAAAAAAACGTACCCGGGCTAAGGTTCATGGCTTCCGTTCGCGGATGGCCACAAAGACTGGCCGGACCGTATTAAGTCGCCGTCGTGCCAAAGGCCGCAAGCGCCTTACGGTTAGCGACGAACTCAAGGGTAAGCGTACTCGCAAGACCCGCTAAAGAACAGTCCCGACCCAGTCGGGACTATTTTTTTATGCTCCCTCGCTCTAATCGCCTTACGCGCACGCGTGACTTTGAACTCTTGTTTGCTCAAGGGCGTTTTGCTGGTGGGGCATTTGTTACGCTTAAGTTTTGGAAAATCGATCCAGATTTTGCGCCTAAGCGTGCACTTACCACCGCCGACCTTAAAATCGGAATTTTGGTAAGCAAAAAAGTCAGTAAGCGGGCTGTAATTCGTAACCGCCTCAAGCGCCAAGTGCGCGAGATTATTCGTCTGTTGTTGCTATCGGGTCGAATTCCGGTTGGTTACCTACTCGCCTTTAGTATTAAGGTAGAGGCCAAAGACCAGCCATACCAAACTTTAGAGGCCGATGTTATGGCTGTGTTACAGCGTGCCCGTTTACTATTGTAGTATGGGTGTTTGGAGCACTGTCGTGCGATTACCGCGACTCCCCATCCTCTGGCTGATTCGGTTATATCAGCGTACAATTTCGCCAGACCATGGCTGGTTCAAGCATTTGTACAAGCCCTACGGGTTTTGCCGATTCACGCCAACTTGTAGCCAGTATGGGTACGAAGTGATCGCGCGGGACGGTTTGGTTCGGGGTGTGCCCAAAACAGTGTGGCGGATTATCCGCTGTAATCCCTGGAATCCAGGTGGTGAGGATAAACCCTGAATAACGTGTGCATAAAAAAACATCTCGTTGTGGCGAGATGTTTTTGTATACGATATTGTAGACTATTTCTGGATAGTTTGTTCTTTGAGCCAAGCAATTACTTTGCGGTTTTGGACAATGCTGTGAATAGTTTCGTGTACTTCTGGGTTATCTAGCTGCTTAATGTACTCAGGATTGTCTTTGTAGGTTTCCTTCATGTGGGCGATTTCGGCCGCTACCTCGTCCTCGGTCGCAAATAAATTTTGCTCTTTGGCAATTTGGCGAGAGGTCAAGGCTGCCTTGGCGCGTTTGATCGCCTGGTCCTTAAAGCCTTCTTCGATTTCGGCTTGGGTTTTCTTGATGTCATTTAAATACTGCTCTATGGTAACACCATTGCGTTCCAAGTCACGAGTAAGTTCGTAGAACATTTTGCGACGTTCAGCGTCGATCAGGACTTCGGGGATTTCGCCAAACTCAGATTGAGCGACTACTGCATCTAGCATTTCGATTTCTGCTTGCTGGTCTGCTTTTTGGGCAGACTCGCGACCCAAATTAGTGCGCAATAATTCGCGTAATTTTTCGACACTTTCCTGGCCTAAGGCTTTGGCAAAAGTCTCGTCCAAAGCTGGTAACTGACGTTCAAAAATATCGTGAGCCTTTACCTTGAAGTCCACGGTTTTGCCAGCCAAGTGCTTTTGGTAGTGAGAGGCAGGAAAATCAAGCGAAAATTCGCGTTCCTCGCCTTTTTTCATACCTTTCACCTTTTCGTTAAAGCCAGGAATGTAGTGCTCTTCGGACAAATAAACACGGTAATTTTTGGCCTGACCGCCCTCGACTGGAACTTTATCCAGGAACATATTCATGTCGAGCAAGATCATGTCTTCGGCGGTGGCTTCGCCTTCTTTAATGACCTCTTTGGCCTGCAATTTGCGGAGGTTATCCACGACTTCGTCCACCTGGGTGTCGGTTACTGGTTTTTCTTCGCGCTTGATTTTGATCTTTTTAAGATCAGCGAGCTTCACCTCTGGAACCAAAGAAGCTACCGCGACGTAGACAATGTCGTTGCCAGGGGCCATTTTCTGCAAGTCTACTTTTGGCATCCCAACCACATCGAGCTTTTCGGCCATGATTGCTTGGTAGTACGTTTCTTTGACCAGGGGCTCGAGGGCCTCTTGGAGCAAAGCCATTTCGCCAACCGTCCGCTTAACGAGGTCAAACGGGGCCTTGCCAGGGCGGAACCCAGCGATTTTTTGGCGTTGAGAAATGCGTTCGGCTGCCTTTACTAACTGGCCCTGGTATTCGGCTGGGGTAATAGTAATGGTTAACTCGACCTGTGACTGAGGTAAATCTTTGCGAGTGTGAGACATAAAATGGCTAAAATACGGAAAAAGTGGGGTAATTATGCGCCTCTATGGTCAAAAAGTCAAGCGTGATATACTGAGGAATATTTTTCTATGTCACGTCCAATTTTTTTGATTATTGATGGTAATGCCATCATTCACCGGGCTTATCATGCTCTACCGCCACTAACCTCGCCAAACGGTGAGCCGGTTCAAGCCGTGTATGGGTTCATGTCCATGTTGCTAAAGGTGTGGGCTCAGTATCAACCTAGTTATATTGCTGCTTGTTTTGATGTGGAGGGTGGCACGTTTCGTGACGAGCTTTTTGCTGCATATAAAGAAAAGCGCGTGCGAGCAGACGAAGATTTGTACGCGCAGATTCCACTAGTGCGCGTCATGGTGGCAGCGTGCGGATTTCCGATTTTTGATAAGGTTAATTACGAAGCTGATGATGTAATTGGAACGCTCTGTGCCCAAGCACTTAACGCTAACGCCGAGGTTGAGGTAATGGTCCTGACTGGAGACATGGATTTGTTGCAATTGGTTTCCGACCGGGTAAAAGTTTGTTTATTGCGAAAAGGTTTGAGTGAAGCGCGCGTATTTGACCAAGCTTTGGTACAAGAAGTGTACGGCTTTTCGGCAGAGCAAGTGGTTGATTACAAAGCTTTGCGTGGCGATGCCTCGGATAATATTCCGGGTGTTCCAGGAATTGGCGAAAAAACAGCAACGGCTTTGTTGCAAAAGGTTGGCCCCGTGGTCGAAATTTACCGACAGTTGGCACAACCAGACTCAGTTTTGGCTCAAGAGTTTTCCAAAGGTGTGTTGGCCAAGTTGACGGCTGGTCGTGAGAGTGCGGAATTAAGTCGACGAATTGCGACCATTGAATGCGACGTTCCGGGTATTAATTTAACATTGGCCGAGGCGGCCGTGGGCAAATTTAACGTGGCCGAAGCCACTAAAAAAATTAATGAATTTGGAATTGTTTCGCTTCTCAAGCGCTTGCCTGGTGCCAGTAAAACCGCAGCCCCAACTGAGCCAGTTCGTAAACGCAAGTCAGCGGCCTGGCCACTGACAGTAGTTGATTCTAAAACATGGCCAGCGTTTGTGGCCGAATGGCGCCAAAGCCCATTGTATATTGTGCGCGAAGTGGCGGGCACAGCTAGTCGGACTTGGGCCTGGGAAGGGTTAGTAATTGGGTTTGCCCAAAAAACATTTTGGTTGGCCAAATCAGTCTTAGAAAAAAATGCAGCCGCTG
>CAYMID010000003.1:34127-36163 GCA_964390625.1 uncultured Gammaproteobacteria bacterium
GAAAAATTAACCAAACAAATTCACGAGGCGGCTGGCGAAGAATTTAACGTCGCTTCGTCAGTTCAGCTGCGTGAGATTTTATATACTAAACTCGGACTGACGTTCCCTGGTTTAAAAAAAGGCAAGACAGGGTATTCGACCGCAGCGTCAGAGTTAGAAAAAATGCGCGGCACGCACCCAATTATTGAATTAATCGAGGAATACCGTGAACTAGCCAAGCTAGAAAATACCTATTTGTCAGTTTTGCCAACCTTAGTAAATCCAGCCACCGGGCGTTTGCATACTCGGTACAATCAAACTGTGGCTGCCACTGGCCGGTTGTCTAGCTATGATCCGAATTTGCAAAATATCCCGGTGCGCACTGAGCTTGGTCGCGAAATTCGCGATGCTTTTGTCGCTCGGCCGGGCCATGAATTAATTGTGGCTGATTATTCCCAAATTGAACTGCGTATTGTCGCGGCGTTGGCTGATGACACTCGCCTAAAAGAAATTTTTCACAAAGGCGAAGACGTTCACCGGGCCACTGCTGCGGCCATCAATGGTGTGGCGCTCGATCAGGTGACCAAGGAAATGCGCTATGCTGCCAAGGAAATTAACTTTGGTGTTTTGTATGGCATGGGTACGTTTGGCTTGGCCTGGCGGGCGGGCATTAGTCAGGCCCAGGCCAAAGAATTTATCAAGGCTTACTTTGAGCAATTTGCTGGGGTAAAAGCCTATTTAGACCGAACTATTGCTCAGGCCGAGGAGCAGGGGTATGTGGAAACGCTATTTGGTCGCCGTCGTTACCTGCCCGAAATTCATGCGTCTAACCATGTGGCCCGCGCCGCAGCCGAACGCATGGCCGTGAATATGCCAGTACAAGGAACTGCAGCCGACATCATGAAAATTGCTATGATCAACGTGGATCGAGCCATCCGGGCCAAGTATGGTGATCGGGTTGCTTTGTTACTGCAAGTTCACGACGAATTGGTATTGGAGGCCCCGCACGCCGATGCCCAAGCAGTGGCCGAGTTAGTTAAGGCCGAGATGGCTGCGGCCGCTAAATTGTCGGTTCCAGTGGAGGTACAAGCAGGCTTAGCCCACAGTTGGGGCGCGGCTAAATAATTGTCCAAATAAAAAACTCCCCAACAAGCCGGGGAGCTTTTTATATTTGAGTGATTACGCTTTTTTCTCAACTGGGCCACAATTGCAGCCATTGTCGCCGCATTTGCAGAATGATTTTTTGACTAACTGACATTTGCCACCACCAAGTGTACCAAGAGCAATCAAGGAACCGAGCAATGAAAAGGCACCATAGGCTCCCATAAACGGACCGCTGCGGTGGGCAGTTAAGAGGGCGACGAGCATGACTACTGCCAAAGGCCAAGCAAAAGCCTGTACCCAAATGCCACCAATCAAGGCAATTCCGCCAATGAACTCTAACAAGGCAACTAACCAGGCCATCGCGCTAGCGGCTGGAATACCAAGGCCAGCGAACATGCCACCAATCATGTCAATGTTATTGAGCTTCATCCAACCCGAAGCTACAAAAATGATACCAGCACTCAAGCGGAGTGCAACTAACCCCCAACCACCACAGTTGCCTTTGCAGTTCATCATAGAGATGAATTAAGAATTACTTGACGATCCAAGTATATACCGTCGCCCAAAGGAATGCAACGTCCAATCAATTAGGATTTTTAAGCGTGCTTTCCAGGTTGGAATAACCAAAATATAAACCGCACGTCGAATAATCCAGGCCAGTGGGCCAAAAATAGTAAAGCGACCCACAATTGCGACACCATCCCAGTCACCCAAAGGAATTAGATTACCTTTGGTTTGGAAGGAAAAAGGCTTTCGGGGTTTTTGTGTTAGACGGTTAATCAAATCGTGCGCCACAAATTTGGCTTGCGCCACCGCGGTCTCGCCCAGTTGAGGGTATGGTTCTTTGGTGATTGGATTAAGCGCATAGGCAATATCGCCAACTGCGTACAGATGGTCGTAGGTTTGGTTCGTTAAATATTCAGACACGCACAGGCGACCTTTTTCGCATACAG
>CAYMID010000003.1:36263-41739 GCA_964390625.1 uncultured Gammaproteobacteria bacterium
CTTATTTGTTTCTAATAAAGTAATTAAATCATCGTGCAATTTTTGGGCTGCGGCCAGTGTTCGCACATTATGGGTGTGTTCAGCGGCGCCTGGGACACTAAAATAGTTTACTGCACTCCCAAGAGCAGCTACGCACCAGGTGTATTCAATTGGGCCAGCCGAAGTTTGGACAGTTTTTTTGGCTGGATCAATACTGGTTACTTTGGCTTGGATAAACTGGTGGGGTGCGGCAATTAGTTCGTGTAGCGAAATTGCACAGTGCATTGGCTCGACTGCGCCAGTGGCCGCCTCGTGCAACATTGGCGTAAAGGTGTAGTAGGTGTTGGCGTCAACCAGCGTGATTTGGAGTGGTTGGCCAGTTCGTCGTAGGCGTTTGGCCAATTGTCGGTACGTTTCATACCCGCCAATTCCCCCACCTAAGATAAGAATGTCTGTGCGCATAGTAGGCATAGTGTAACATAGAGCCAACCGAGCGTAAATCTTGCTGCTATCAACTAAGCATAGTACAATGGCCACGTATGATTATTTTCGTGTACGGTCCTGATTTATATCGTAGCCAAGCATATGTTCGCCGCCTGGTGGAAAAGTTTCGGGTCGAGCGTGATGCGGCTGGGTGCAATGTGGTTGAACTCGATGCTACCAGTGCCAAACAACCAGGGCAAGTTTTGCAAGAAATTTTGGCCGCCCCTTTTTTGGCCGAGAAGCGCCTCGTAGTGTTGCGCAATTTTTTGAGTGCCAAAGAAGCCCCAGACCGGGCAGTGGTGTTGGAGCGTTTGATTGCCAATAACTTCCCTACTGACACGATCACTTTGTTTTGGGAAACAGTCAGTGCATTTAAAACCAAGGAAGCCAAAGCCCTATTTGCCGAGCTTAAGAAAAGTAAATTTTGCGAAGAGTTTGCCCCCCTTAATCCAGCCGAGGCACAGCGCTGGGTTCAACAGGAAGCCGTACAGCGCGGCGCCAACTTACCAAATGCGGTGGCACAGCAGTTGGTGGCCAATCTTGGTACCGATACGTGGAGTCTTAGTACTACCTTGGATCAGCTAACAGCCTACGCGGCTGGACGCGAAATCACGGCGGCCGATATTAGCCAATTTGTCCCTGACAAAGTTCCAGATAACATTTTTGCTTTGGCCGAGGCAATTGCCAACAGTCAGACTAAACAAGTGTTTGCTCAATGTCAGGAGCAGTATCGTTTGGGGCAAGACAGCGCCTACATTTGGGCGATGTTGGTGCGTCAATTTCGAATTTTGATTGGAATTGCGAGCTGGATCCAGCTGGAACCACGCGCTGCCGCCCCCGAGATTGCAGCCGCTTTGGGCATTCATCCGTATGTGGCCCAAAAAAGTTTGGCCTTGGCTAAAAAAATCCCACTTAATCGCCTCACTCAGGCTCATTTACTACTGACCGAATTAGACGAAGCTTCTAAGACTGGTCGCGGCGACCATCAACAATTATTAGAAATTTTCTTGGGCAAGTATCTCCTCCAACCAGTTTAAACAAAAACCTCCCAGACGGGAGGTTTGTTTTTACGCGATGGCTTTTTTGACGCGCTTACTCAAGCGGGACAACTTGCGGGCAGCGGCGTTTCTTTTCAAAACACCTTTCTTGGCCGCCTTGTCGAGCTTCTTTTGGGCCAAGCGCAGTTTTTCGGTAACTTCAGCCTTAGTAGCGGCCACAGTTGCCTTTACGGCAGCCTTGTAAGCCTTCTTAACACTCAAGTTCTGCTCCGTACGCTTCTTGGCCTGACGCAACGCCTTGCGGGCGTTTTGTTTGTTTGGCATAGATAAATATAAAAATAACTGGACGTGAGAGTAAAGTAAGTATAGCGCAGTTTTAGCCAAAAGTCAAATTACTCCCCCTCGCCAACTGGCTTTTCCAAAAGCGGAATTGCCTGACCTGGCTCGCCATCGGTAATTTTAATAATGTCTTTATCGATTTTGGTGAATTCCTTGCAAGCGTTATTATAGTGGTTCACAGTCGTGCCCATACTACTTCCAAGCTTGCGCATGTATTCCTCGTATGAAACCAGGTGTTTTTGCAAAGCTTCCACATTTTTGCGAATGCTTTTGGCTCCTTCCTCAATCTTTAATGCTTGCAAACCTTGCAAAACAGTGTGCAAATAGGCGGAAAAAGTGGTTGGGGAAGTAATCACAACTCGCTTTTCAATAAACGCATACTCAACCAAACTACGAGTGTTCACCTTTACCGCACCAACTTCGTTTACCAATAAATCATAGTAAATCGCTTCGGCTGGAATAAACATAAAGGCAAACTCCAGCGTCCCCTCCTTTGGTTTAATGTACTTGGCCGTTTCGTCAATGCGTTTTTTAAGGTCTTTCTTAAATTCGTTTTCCAAGGCAGCTCGCTGGGTTTCGTCTTCCTCGTGGATCAGGCGTTCGTAGTTGTCGAGCGAAAATTTGGCGTCAACACAAATAATGCCCTCTTTGGTAAAAATAGCGGCGTCCACAATATCGCCATCAGCAAAACGGTGTTGCAGTGTGAACGCCGACGGTGGCAAAATATTCTCCAGCACCATTTTTAGGCCAGCTTCGCCCAGACTACCACGTTGCTTTTGGTGCTTTAAAACTTTTTCAAAATTAGCCAATTGTTGTGAAAAACCAATCACTTGCTGGTTTGTTTTATCAAGGTTGGTAAGTTTTTCGGTAATATCAGCAATCATTTTGGCACTGTTGCCAGTAATGTTGCTAATTAACTGAGTGTTTTGCCCAAACTGGTCCTGCATGGTCTTGTAAATGTGCTGTTGAGTGGTCTGTAGCGAGGCGGTTGTGTCGTGCAAACGCTGCTCAATAATTTTGTTTAGTTCTTGGATTTGGTTTTGCAGGAGTAGCAATTGGCCCGCATCCTGGGCTGGGGCAGGACTGGAAATTTTTTGGTAAAGTCGGTAGACTAAGACCAGTAAACCAAGGACCAGGATAACGGCTACGGTTAGTCCGAGCAGCAAGAGTACGGAAACGTTCATAAGTAAAAGGGTTAAGGGCGGGGTAAGTGGATTAGTAGTATACCCTCTTTTACAAAAGAATTAAAACAAGGGGTAGAATAATTGTACGACACATAAAACATCTTTAAAATAGAGCAAAATGGCCTCATAGTTCAATGGATAGAACAAGACACTCCTAACGTTTAGATCCACGTTCGATTCGTGGTGAGGCCACCAAGGCATATGCCTTGAAAAGTATTTGAAATTGAGATAAGCTGTTTCACAGTGAACGGACAGGCATTGGCTGATGGTTGGTTTAGGTGTTCACTTCCTGTTTCCTTCACACACTCATCGGGCCAGTACTCCGTACATACCCGTAGTCGTTCGGTCTTTGCCCAACTTCGTTGATCAAGACACTCACTCCTAGGGCCTGTAGCTCATTTGGTAGAGCGCGGCATTCGCATTGCCGAGGTAAGGGGTTCGATTCCCCTCAGGTCCACAAGCTTTTAAAAATAGGCCGATCGCCTATTTTTTGTTTGACTAGTATTGATTGTTCGCTTTGCGTGACTTATCCACCATGTGGATATTAAAAATGTATACGCTATCGTATACATATTTAATCATCTGTGCATAACTCTGTGCATAAAGTGCCATTAATGTGTATATCTTTTTAGGGCTGTGGGTTTCCTGTGGAACAATAGAAACAAAAACACGCCGCCCATGATAGGCGACGTGCGTTGTGTTTGGAAGGCATCGAGGGGAACGGAAGTTGCTACCTTCTCGAACCCACCACGTAGGGCAATGGCAGTGCCAGGTGCGGATTTCCCCGTCGACGAGCAAGCCTCCTTTGGACCCTGACCTCGCGGAGATATTTCCAACTACGACTATCCCATTTTAATAAATCAACAATAGAGTATACCGTAAAAATCTGATTTTGTCAATAAAACTACCCAAAAATAAAACTGCATATTAATATTTATTTAATTTTAGCCAAGAAAAAGTGGCGTACAATTCATATATCTGATCTCCGTCGGTTACGTGGTTATAGCTTGTCCGAAATTCTTAAATGCTATTGACCGAATCACCACCCTTTGCTATAATCGCTGTGCTAGAAATTTAAGGGCCATTAGCTCATTTGGTAGAGCGCTTCCATGGCATGGAAGAGGCAAGCGGTTCAAATCCGCTATGGTCCACTACTGACTCTTCGCACATGCGACATACCCACTCACCGCCACCAGCCACGGTGATTGTCTCAAACTTCATTTATTTTGGCTTGTTCTATGTCACACGTTGATCATTTATTAGTACACAAACAAAATTTGGATGCCCGTTTTGCGATTATTAAGGCGGTGCGTGAGTGGTTTTGGCAACAAAACTTTGTGGAAGTAGAAACACCACTGATTGTAGCTGCACCAGACCAGCAACCAACACTTACTTTAATGCAGACCGAGGTGTTGAATGAGCGTGGTGAAAAATTTATTGGCTATTTGCAAACTTCGCCAGAGTACACGATGAAAAAAATGTTGGCTGCAGGCTACGAAAAAATTTTTTCACTCGGCAAAGTATTTCGGAATCAAGAAAGTTTTGGCGGTACGCATAACCCGGAATTCACCATGATCGAGTGGTATCGGGCGCATACTGATTTTTACGCACTGATGACCGATGTGGAGAAAATGTGTAGCCATGTGTTAACACAAATTAACAAACCGCAGTGGGAATTTAAACGAGTTCACATGCGTGAGTTGTGGCAAAAGTTTGTTGGTGTAAATTTGGATGAGTATGTCACGACTGAATCATTGCGACCATTGTGTGAGTCACTTGGTTACAAGCCGGCGGCTGACGAAGAGTACGAAGATTTATTTTACCGCATTTTTCTTAACTTGATTGAACCGGAATTGACTAAAATGCCAGCAGTGATTATTCATCATTATCCCCTGCCCATGGCCGCGTTGTCGCGCCGTTCAGAAAAGGAAACAGGTTATGCCGAACGGTTCGAGGTCTATATTAATGGAATTGAATTAGCTAATGCATACTCGGAGTTAACAGGAGCAGACGAACAGCGCACGCGTTTAGATAATGAATACGCGGCACGTGTGCGACACGGTAAACAAATTGTCCCAATTGATGAAGAATTTATTAGTGCAGTAGGACAGATGCCGCCCGCTGCTGGGATTGCCCTTGGGATCGATCGCCTAGTGCAAGCCATGTTGGGAGTGGACGAGATTAACGTAATTTTGCCACTATCAGCCGCACATTTGTTTCTTAACGAATAATTATGTCACTTAAAATTGGTATTGTTGGTCTACCTAATGTTGGCAAATCAACTTTGTTCAACGCCTTAACTCGCAGCAAACAAGCAGACGCTCAAAATTATCCATTTTGCACCATTGAACCCAATGTTGGAATTGTGGAAGTTCCGGATGAACGTCTTGCCAAGTTAGCCGTAGTTTCGAAATCACAAAAAATAATTCCAACCGCGATTGAGTTTGTGGATATTGCTGGCATTGTAAAAGGCGCCTCGCAGGGTGAAGGTCT
>CAYMID010000003.1:41839-45555 GCA_964390625.1 uncultured Gammaproteobacteria bacterium
TGGAATTCACAGACGAGGAGCGCTTGATTGTACGTGATCTACACCTGATCACCATGAAGCCTATGATGTATGTGGTCAATGTCGATGAATTGGGCGCGGCTAACGCTGACATTATTTTGGAAGCAGGTGTCCCCCATGTATATGTATGCGCTCGCATGGAGGCCGAGTTGGCGGATTTGTCGCGCGAGGAAGCCGCTGTATATATGAAGGATCTGGGGGTGACAGAAAGTGGCTTGGATAAAATCATTCGAGCAGGCTACCAATTACTAGACTTAATCACCTTCTTGACTTCGGGTGAACCAGAAACCCGCGCCTGGACAGTAAACCGTGGCGCCAAGGGGCCAGAGGCCGCCGGGGTAATTCACACTGACTTTATTAAAGGGTATATCAAAGCCGAGGTTGCCAAGTGGCAGGATTTTGTCGAATTAAATGGTTGGGCTGGAGTAAAAGAAAAGGGCAAGATGCGACTAGAAGGTAAGGACTATGTAGTCCAAGATGGCGATGTGGTTTATTTCCACATTGCCTAAAAATGTATAGACTAGCGTATACAAAAACACTTGACAAAACCACAAAATTGTGGTATACTAGATAGGTAATATAGATTGGGCCCAAAATAAATAATAAAAATATATATGAAGCAAAATACTGGGCAAAATGCCCTCCAATCTTCGTATTCAATTGTGTATTATTACCTGCTCACAGGTATCCTTCTCTTCACCGCCGTACTCGTTATGGCATGATAAAAAAAGCCCCCGCTCGGGGGCTTTTGCTTAGACGTTTTTTTGGAACTTCCAGAGTCGGCGCGCTACGTATTGGTTTGGACGTTTGTACACCAGGCTGTCGTGGCCAGGCAAAAGCGGAACCGAGGCAAAGCCAGCTGCCTTAATCGCCGGCAGACAGTCAATGGTAATCACGTTTTGACCAGCGCTGAATTCGGGAATCACAAAGACAACGGTACCACCGGGTTTGAGAATTTGGGCGAATTCACGGAAAGCATTTTCGTATAAAACACGTAATTCACGGGCCGTGGCCTGTAGTTCGGTGTGGGTGGAGTTGCCGGTTTGGGGTTTGCCCAGGTATGGTTCGGTGGCAATCGCGTCCACTGAGTGAGCGGGGATTGCTCGTGCCAAAACCGCTACATCGGTGACCAGTAAGCGGTGATTGAGGGTTGATTTGGCCTCTTTGGCCGCCCAGCCTAGGTTTTGTTTGGTGTGTTCAATGGCCTTGGGGCTAAGGTCGCTGCCAATGAGGTTGGTAAAACCAAGTGTAACCGCCTCTACCAGTAGGGTACCAGAGCCGCAGAAGGGGTCCAACAGTGTGGCCGTTGAGTTTGCTCCGGTCAGATTGATCATTAAACGGGCTAACTTTGGTGGCAACATGCCACTGCGACTGTCAATTTTAGGGCGATCGTAGTCACGTTCGGCAAAACCTTCTAAATCCTGCAAACCAGTGGTCACAAACACTTGTTTTTCTGTAATCGTTAGGTCAGAGCCGCTCGCAATCAGGTCGTTGTGAAGGATGGTGGCGGAATTTTTTGGCTCAATGTAGCGAACTGAGCGGTCAAATGATTTGAGCGTTTTTTTAATATCCAAGGCAAATGGGGCGTTGTGTAGCGAAAAATTAATTTTCCCTTCGGGGATGTGGGTATACAGGTGCTCGGCAATGGCCTGTGGGGTTGGTTTAAGGTCAGGAATCAGGGTCATGATGCTAACTGTGCCACCCAACTGTTTGATTAAGGCAGGTACATCAAGTTCGGCCTCGGTTTCGAGACGTAGATAATCATTAAACAAGCGCTCACTCGCGATCGTTTGTTTTTGCTGAGCCATCACCGCCTTAATTTCGGCTTGGGATAAAAGGGGCTGGTGACCGAGCTGGAAGAGATAGACAGGCATAGGAAATAGGTACACAGTAGTCTTTTTTGGCTAGATTGTCAATTGGGTCGTTGGCTACAACGCTTAAAAATGATATAGTTTGTTAATAATTTTTACTTATGAAACACAGCTGGCGACAAATAATAGGGGTGAGTGTGGCGATTTTTGTTTGGGTCAGCCTGGCTGTGCCTGTCCGGGCTGCGACCTTGTCGGCAACAGAGGTGACTGCACTTACCAATAAGGAACGCACGAGTCGGGGGCGTGTGGCTCTTGGTGTTAGTTCTGAATTACAAGCAATGGCCGAGGTCAAGGCCAAAGATATTTTGGCACAACAATATTTTGAACACACATCCCCAGATGGGCGTACAATGGTTGATTTGGCCAAAGACGCTGGCTACAGCTACACGTTACTGGGCGAGAATTTGGCTTTGGGAAATTTTGCGAACAATGCGGCTCTAGTTCGTGGGTGGATGAACAGTCCAGGGCATCGCGCCAATATTTTGCAAACAAAATTTACTGAAATTGGTATCGCTGTAGTTACTGGCACGTATCGCGGACGCGAAGTGTGGGTTGGAGTTCAGGAATTTGGTCGGCCGCGAGCCGCGTGCCCAGTAGTGCCAGAGGCCGAACGAACAACTATCACTAATGCCGAAAAAAGCTTACAGGAAATGGATAAGCAACTGCGTGATTTACGTCAGGCTGTTAGCGACGCTACCACTGGTGATGCCTACAATGCGGCAGTAGCTGCGTTCAATACCGAAGTCCGGGCGTATAATCAGGCAGTGCAAGTTTTGCGAGCGCAAGTTAACCGTTTTAACGAAAAAGTAAATGCGTATAATCGTTGTTTAGCTCATTAAGTATGCCTGATAAATATTCTGCCGTGTGGGTTTCGCACTCATCGATTAATGATTGGCTGCGGTGTCCGCGGGCATATTTTTTGAAAAACGTTTATCGACAACCAGGCACTAATCGGAAAATTAAATTAGTTTCGCCAGCCTTGGCCTTGGGACAATCGGTGCACGAAGTTCTAGAAGGGTTGTCGGTTTTGCCGCGACAAACGCGCTTTGGTCGACCGCTTAATGATTTGTTTGAAGCGTCGTGGAAAAAAGTGTCTGGGCGTGCTGGTGGTTTTTATGATAAAGACCTCGAATTTAAATATCAGACGCGCGGTCGCGAAATGATTTGGCGCGTGGAAAAACATCCTGGCGTGCTCGCAGACGCGGCCGTAAAAATTCAGCAAGACCTGCCGTATTATTGGTTGTCCGAAGCGGACAATATCATTTTGTGTGGTAAGATTGATTGGTTAGTGTACAAACCCGAAACTGACAGTGTCCACATTATTGATTTTAAGACTGGTAAAGCCGAGGAAGACGCGGAGTCGTTGCAGTTGCCCATTTACCATTTGCTCGTGCATAATTGTCAGCAGCGGTCAGTGACTGGGGCCAGCTACTGGTACCTTGACCATGATGACGCACCTACTCCAGTTATCTTGCCTAGCCTAGAAGAAGCACATAGTCGGGTCCTGGACGTGGCCCGAAAAATTAAATTGGCCCGTCAATTAGAGAAGTTCAAGTGTTTGTCCGACGGCTGTGGCAGTTGCACTCCTTTTGAACGCATTATTCGGGGCGAGGCTGATTATATTGGGGTGGACGAGTACAAGGCGGAAATTTTTGCCTTGCCACCCGAGAGTAACCAGCCAAATAGGGCCAGTGTGATTTTGTAGTATGGAACACGAAATGAAACTTCAGCCCGGTCCGTTTGATTTAATTAAAGCTGGGAAGAAGACTATTGAGGTTCGTTTGTTCGATGAAAAACGCAAAGCCGTGCGAATGGGGGACACAATCG
>CAYMID010000004.1:0-20448 GCA_964390625.1 uncultured Gammaproteobacteria bacterium
ACAAACGTATTGAAGTGTTCCATCACCCGCACAATATTATTTTGACCATGTGGGTGAATATCGGTCTGCTTGGCTTAATTGGGTTCATTGGTATAATCATGATTACGATTGCCACACTACTCTCCCCTGCTTTCAAACACCGCGACGCTCTTGCTACCATGCTTTTGGCAATTCTGGCGGCTTGGCTCATGATGGGCTTGGTTGACTCGCCCTACATTAAAAATGATTGGAGTATTTTCTTTTGGCTCATAATTGCTCTCACTATTCTCGCTCGTAAACCATATGAAAAATTGGAAAACATCTGAACTAAAACAGCTAGCCGAGGCTTTTGCCTCCTTGAACGACCCAAAGGATGTACAGAATTTTTTGCGCGACCTGTGCACTCTCGAAGAGTTATCCGAGATGTCTAAACGCTGGACAGCAGTACGTTTACTTGAAGCTGAAATGCCCTATCGTTTGATTGCTGAAAAGACCGGTTTATCAACCACCACTGTGACACGCATTGCGCATTGGCTTAAAAATGGCGAGGATGGCTACAAAACTGCCCTACGCAAGGCAAAAAATTGATTATCCCCAGAGGGATTTGACAGAATTACTATTGCGTGTTATTGTGTTAACACATTGTAACATTATGAAATTAATCATTAGCCACCATTTCAAGCACCTAACGTAACCCTCGCCGGGATTTTACGTTAGGTTTTAATCGCTCCACAGGCGATTTTTTATTTATTATAGATATGAAAAAGATATTATTTATTGGTGCCACACACGGTAATGAGATAATTGGGCTCGAAGCTTTGGCCATGTTACCCAATCAAGTGGGTTTTGATGTGCTTGTCGGAAACCCACGCGCCAAGGAGCAAGGCGTGCGCTTTACTGAGTTTGACTTAAATCGCGCTGGACTTGGTGACCCTAACGCGCCCGAGTATGAGAAAAAACGTGCTGCGGAAATTTATGAACAAGTCAAAAGCTACAAATACGCGATAGACCTGCACGGTACGTACCAAAATACCGGAGTGTTCTTGCTTATCACTAATCCTACGCCAACCAATTTGCGGCTCGCGAGCTATTTCAATATCCAAAACTTAGTAATTTGGCCAAGTGTAACCCCAGAAATGCAATACCCGATGAGCGAATTCTTTCCTTGTGGCCTTGAAATTGAATCTGGACCGCAAACTGATCCCCAAACCACAACCACCCTAGCTAGCCACCTCAGGGATTTCCTGGAAAACCTAGCTGAACGTGAAGCTGACGTTGATTGGATTAAGCGTTTGGGGCAAAAAACAGTGTGGGAAATGTATGGTTCGATTCCCGCTGAGCCTGGTTTGGCCGAAAAACTTATCGAGTTTAAATTGATTAATCATCACCATGAAACATTTGCGCCAATTTTTGTCGGCACTTACAAATATTCAGACATTCTCGGCTACAAATTAAAACTTCTTACACCTCAAGAATTTAAAACCAAATTTTTGCCTGGATAATTGCAGGTACGTAGGCACGATTTACATAAGTCGTGCCTCTGGTGCCTATAACCAGGCCCAAAGGAGAAAGAGATGGAAATCGTGGAACTGAATCGGAATGACCGGACGTCCGTCGAAGCTGTCGCCATCCTCTACTGCACGGTGTTCGCCGAACACCCCTGGAACGAGGACTGGACAATCGAAGCGGCGCTCGGGGTCGTTCACAAACGCGGACTTAAATGGTTCGCACTTCACACCGACGGGCAGATCATCGGCTTCACGGCCGGAGCAGTCGGGCCCGCGAGCGAAATCGCCGCTGACTTCACTGTCCCGTCCGAGCTGCTCACCGGAACCCGCATTGGCTACCTGGCCGAAGTGGGTATTAACCCGCAGTACCGCCGCAGCGGTCTCGCGCGCGAATTGTCGAACACGCTGCTGGCGCACTTCCGCGCCGCAGCTGTGGACCAGTTCGTCGTGCGGACCCGTCCGGGCACCGGCAACTTCGGCTGGTATGCACGCCAACTTTCCGCCCTCCACCACTACCCTGATGGCCGAATCATCTTCGGCTGCCAGGGTGTTCCTACCCTCTAGCGCGCGCTCTAACCAAGTGCGTGCTTCCATTTGACAAACAACTCTAATATTGTTAAACTATTGTTATACATTTGTTTAACAAATATGACTACGAACATCGGCATCAGACAACTCCACCAAGAGCTTGATAAGGTCACCAAGGCAGTAAAAGCAGGCCATTCTTTTGTAGTTCTCAAACACGCAACACCGATATTTCGCATCGAGCCGCTCGTCTCCGGGTCCAGACCAACCCTACACGACCTTGGTAAACTTAAGTTTAAGGTCGGCAAAAAGAATAAAAATTTAAGCAAAGATATTGATGCCGGCGTATACGGAATATGATTCTTGATACCAGTGTTTGGATTGCATACCTAAATATTGACGACAGTCAGCACGCCAAGGCCCGCACCTTGTTTGCGTCTCTCAAACCAAACACTGTCATAATAATTCCTGAATATATTTACCTGGAAATAGTGACTATCCTCGCTCTACGCATGAGCAAAGTATTTTCAATTAATTTTATGAATGCCGTTAGTAACAACAGCGGTATCCGTCTACTACCGACAGACCCTGACTTTTTTGAAAAAGTCATTGAGGTCTTTAGAAAAATCAGGTCGAAACAAATCTCATTCGCTGACGCTTCTCTCGTCTACCTCTCCACAAAATATCCAGTGATTACTTTTGACAAACAATTGCAAAAGGAGCTCAAAAAATAAACTGCACCGCCTATGGCCACATCGCAATCAACAATTGACTACATCCTCGACCAACTAAATTCCACCGGGACCACGGCCCGCAAAATGTTTGGTGAATATGCCCTGTATTGCCAAGGTAAAGTCGTGACCTTGGTTTGCGATAACACGCTGTTCGTAAAAATCACCGCGCCAGGCAAAGAGTTTGTTGGCCCCGCATATCAAGAAGGATTCCCCTACCCTGGCGCCAAACCGGCCATGCAAATCGCGTCCGAAAACATTGAGGATTCAGACTGGCTCAGCGAACTCGTCACCATTACAGCCGAGGCTCTGCCTGCACCTAAACCCAAAAAGCCTCGTACTTGATTTTTCCACTCCGCCATGATACCCTCTCCCTACCTATGGAGAGGTGTCAGAGTGGTCTAACGTGCCGCTCTCGAAAAGCGGTTGGCCGCAAGGCCTCGAGGGTTCGAATCCCTCCCTCTCCGCCAAAATTGCACATCACCGTATGCTCTGGGTCGTTTTCTCACTTCTAACCGCCCTGTCAGAATCTCTAAAAGATATCTGTGGCAAACGGAGCTTAAAAAATGTTGATGAATATATTGTTTCGTGGTCATTACGATTTTTTGCTTTGCCTTTTTTGATACCACTGTTATTTTTTATTCAAATTCCAAGTTTAAACACTAAATTTTGGCTGGCTTTACTCGTAAGTGGCTCCTTGAACGCAGTTGCAACTATTCTTTACATGCGGGCCATACGACATTCAGATCTATCCGTAACAGTGCCGATGGTTACGTTTACTCCTCTATTCTTATTACTTACGTCTCCGTTAATTGTTGGGGAATTTCCCAGACCGCTTGGGTTCCTTGGAGTGATTTTAATTGTACTCGGATCCTACACACTTAATATCAAACAACTCAACGGTGGCTATCTTACTCCTTTTAAAACTTTGCTAAAAGAAACTGGGCCTAAGTTAATGTTATTAGTCGCTTTTATTTGGAGCATAACCTCTAATTTTGACAAAATTGGCGTACAAAATTCCTCTGCTATATTTTGGGCAATTTCGATAAATGTGTTTATTACCCTGGTAATGCTTCCGGTCGTGCTGCTCAAATCAAAAAAACACACATTAACTATTCGTTCGCACTACCGATTACTATTACCAGTTGGTTTATTTAGTGCCTTAACATTGGTATTTCAAATGACTGCTGTGCAATTGGCTCTAGTAACTTATGTTATTTCTGTCAAACGAACCAGTGCGATTGTCAGTGTTTTGCTTGGTCATCTAATTTTTAAAGAAAAAGGATTCCGTGAACGATTGACTGGAGTAATCATTATGGTACTGGGTGTTTTACTGATTTCGTTATCCTAAATTTTGGTGAACAAATAATGTAACTCTATGCGTGAACTACCTGAGGGTACAAAAACAACCGAAGTTGAAAGTAAAGAAGACGCACTCGCTCCAAAAGAAGACATTTACATCAAAACAGAAAAAGGAGCGGTGCGGGGCGAATTGGTCACGAAGAACGACACGGAGAGAATCATTCGTTGCGCCTGGTCGCACAACGGAGTAGGCATAGGTCTTTTCATCAAAATTGACGTGCAAACTCTGAAGCCAGGTGAACCTTTGCGTTATTCCGTTTCGTCAGATAACGGCAAAACATGGGAGCCAGAACACGTTGGCAGTAAACTCACTTGGATAAGCCGCTGGGAACACGGAATACCTGTAACAGTCGAGGACTTGATCGCCAAAACAGAAAATCATGTGAATTCTAGGTCACTTCCTGATAATGCTGTAGCGATGAAGTCATCTCAAGGAACTGATGCAGCTCGCACCGTTGAAAAATTATATTCAGATACTCTACAAGAGTATGATTATGTACCTAATGCCATCAATTTCGCAATTGCAAATCGTGCAGAAGCAAAATATAATTTCTTGTTTAGCAATCCAAACCTTGGCTGGAAAGTCCACCTGAACATTATGCCCGCAGATGTTGTGGCCACATCAAACTATCTAAAACAAAACGGCTACGCACACAAGTATCTTACAGGTGGAGGCGGTGGCGAAGGAAAGGCCTTTACCATTTATTTCGGAGCAAAAGGAGTAATGGATAAATGGTCTCAACAATTGTCAAAGGATCTCGCAAACGTCTTATGTAAACCTATCGTACCAGATGAGGTAGAAATAACTTCTGGGATAGTTGCTCGGTTCACTAATCTTGAGGGCGATGGCAAGGAAATGGACAATCAGGAGGATGCGTTTCTTCAGTACGGAGAATACGGATTATCAGCTCGAAAAGCGTTTGTTCTTAGCAAGGGCGGCTGGAAAAACATTTCAACGCCAGCACAAAAAAAGGAACTTGCTCGCGACGCATTTCAGAATTTGACGCGATTGTACGGCAGTTATTTCCACGGATAAGGTACTGTGCGATTTTTGAGAATAATTCTCGTTAATCGGGAAGTACCTCAAACCGCAATACTCCTAATTAAAAACAACCGCCTGCACTGGGCGGTTGTTTTATTCCCCGAAAATTCGAAAATCTCAAATGTTCAGGGAAGTGTCAGGAAGCATAACCTGACGATGTGAGATCCAGCGAGAACGCCGGACCGCTTTTTAAAAGGAGGGCTAGTAACCAACCGTGGCGATGAGACGCCCTGGTTTGATCTCCACCTGCTTGAGCATGAGCTTGCCCGAACGCTCAAGCAGCGTCCTCTCCTTGATGGTGTAGACTGGTATGGTGGGGTCGATCTTGTCGAGAACCCCTTGCACATACTCGGTCACCTTCTTGGTGAGGAGTGCCGGAATGCCGGCGACACTGACCTCGGTGACCTTTAGCTCGCCGAGGTAGAAGGTGGCTTCGTCCGGTCGGTAACTGATCCGGCCAGACGTGGTCAGCGTGCCGACACCATTTAGCCCAAAGGCCTTGACCCGTAGGTCGACCTTTAGGCCAACTCGGTCACCTCCCTCCAGGGTGACCTCTGGCTTGGAGAACTCCATGGTGTCGCCCAAGTGACCGTTCTTCTCCAAGAACGCCTGGGCGCGCTCCTGGATCTCTTCGCGGGAGAACTCCAGGGTGGTGGTGAGGTGCCCCAGCCACCACAGAATAGCTGCCACCACTACAGGACCGCTGACCAGGAGCAGCCCGATAATGTGTTTGCGAACGAACTTCATCTTTTACCTTCTCCCATATTCCGTTATAGACAACAACTCTCACTCTGGCAACGGAATTGTCGCCAATCGTGGTGTCAACCATTGAGGTTTCCCTCACCTAAATATTCGATCCGATCGAATACTCGGGTGAAGATTAAACGGGAAAGTATACCACTTTTGATCGTTTTTGTCAATCCCTCTGTCCGCCGCAAAATTCAGTCTCACAAAACGATGTTAGAAGCATTTATTTGAATTACAGTCTTAAACATGGTGTAATAACCATATCTTGTACACATTTATTCATAAATAAGCACTTAATGACCATATGAACCGTCCTGTCCACTTTGAAATTCAAGCCCTGGAACCTGAACGCGCCGCCAAATTTTACACTGACATTTTTGACTGGGAAATTACTAAATGGCCTGGTTTAGATTGGGATTACTGGGTCATTATGACTGCCCCAAAAGACAGTAAAGATCAGGGCATTAACGGTGGTTTACTAAAACGTCCAGCCAAAACCCCAGCTGAAGAATGTGGCACAAACGCATTTGTGTGCACCATGGACGTAGAAAATTACGATGCCACGCACGACAAAATCCTCGCAGCTGGTGGCACAGTAGCCATGCCCAAATTTGCGCTTGCTGGTATGGCCTGGCAAGGGTATTATATAGATACCGAAGGCAACACGTTTGGCATTCATCAAGCTGACCCTACTGCTCGATAAACAGTCATTTTCTTATGCCTGCCGGTATGGGCATTGTAGTTAATACTCTTCGCTAACATGCAGAATCGTGCTCGCCCTCTCAATAAACACGCCGTAGCAACCGGACCAATTGTGTACTGGCTCGATCGGGACATACGCGCGCACGATAACTGGGCGCTGTTGGAGGCGCAAGCGATCGCCCGGGAAAATCACGCACCATTACTAGCAGTTTACAATCTGGTGGTGAACTTTTTGCATGGTTCGGCCCGGCAATGGGATTTTAAAATCCGCAGTTTGCAGGAATTGCAAGCTGACTTGGCCAAAAAAAATATTCCGCTTTTTATTATTCTCGACGAAACTGGCACAGATTCGCCCCATTTACTTCAGAAATTTTGCGATAAATACCACGTTGGTGCGGTAGTTACTGATTTTTCACCACTCCGAATTCAACGCGCCTGGAAAACGAAACTTGCCAAATCGCTGCGCGTGTCGCTGCGCGAAGTTGACGCGCACAATATTGTGCCAGCGTGGTTAGCCTCGCCAAAACAAGAATTCGGCGCCTACACCTTGCGCCCCAAATTACACCGCGCCCTACCCGAATATTTGACCGGAATCCCCTCACTAAAAAAACACCCAATCCCATTTGGTCACGCTGTGCCTACGATTAATTGGACTAAATTACTAAAACACCCTGCGGTAAATCAGGACGCGCGCGCCACCAACTTTGTCCCTGGCGAAGCAGCGGCCCACCGCGCCTTGCAACATTTTTTGCGTCACACACTCCCCCGATATTTGGACCGCAACAATGCTCTTGCCGACGCGCAGTCAAATTTGTCGCCGTATTTACATTACGGCTTACTATCAGCGCACCGAGTTGCCTTGGCTGTGCTAAAACAGGCTGGCGTTAGCCTCCACCAAGCCTTAGCTGGCGAAACACCAGTGGCCGCGTTCCTGGAAGAATTAATTGTGCGTCGTGAATTAGCGGATAATTTTTGTTTATATAATCCAGACTACGATACACCGGCCGGCTTCCCGGCGTGGGCGCAAAAAACTTTGCACGCACACGCCCATGACCCACGCGAATATGTGTACACACGCGCTGAATTTGAACACGCACGCACACACGACGACCTGTGGAATGCGGCCCAACGCGAATTACTTTTGACTGGCAAAATGCACGGCTACCTGCGCATGTACTGGGCCAAAAAAATTATGGAATGGACCAAAACACCGGCCGATGCCATGAAAATTGCGATTTATTTAAATGACAAATACGAACTCGATGGCCGTGACCCTAATGGATACACGGGAATTGCCTGGAGTATTGGCGGCGTGCACGATCGCGCCTGGTTTGAGCGCCCAATTTTTGGGCAAATTCGCTATCTGGCGCGCAGTGGTTGTGCTAAAAAATTCGATGTGGCCGCGTATATTGCCAAATATACTCGCTAGTTTTTAAAAATTCCCGTATACTGAACTGCATATGCTTTTAGCCATCACCACTTTTATCACCGCTTTTATTGAACGTGTTGGTTATCCTGGAATAGTTTTTTTAATGGCGCTCGAAAGTATGGTGGCGCCCGTACCAAGTGAGGCAGTCACACCTTTTGCTGGTTTCTTAATTTCCACTGGCCAATTTACTTGGTTAGGTGTAATTTTTTGGAGTACTGTCGGTAGTATTATTGGTTCTCTGCTATCATACTATGCCGGCGCTTACGGCGGCCGTCCCCTGGTTGAAAAATTTGGTAAATACCTGCTACTCAATAACCATCATTTAGAGGTTACCGACCGTTTTTTTCAAAAACATGGTGGAAGTACTGTGTTTTGGAGTCGCTTTATTCCAATTATTAGGCACTTAATTTCAATCCCCGCCGGGATCGCTCGCATGCCAATTGGCAAATTTCTTCTGTTGACAACTATTGGTGCTGGTTTATGGAATGCGATTCTTACCTATATTGGCTTTACCCTCAAGGAACATTGGGAAGTTATTGGGCATTACTTTAAAATCGCTGATAAAATCATTATTGCGACGACAGTTATTTTGGTAATGTATTGGATTTGGAAGTGGTATAAAACCAAACACTAACGGATATACTGAAATACGAGCCAGCCCAACCAAATGACAGGGGCAGCCCAACCAAGCAGTTTCTGTCTCTGTCTAAATTTATGGAATGACTCCCAATTTCCTTTTTTCCAGCTCATTTGTCGACCATCTAACGCCAACTTAAACCACACATACAAATTTACAACAGGAACAAACGAAAAAGCAGCCCAAACCCACAAAAAATTCGCCAAAGCCCAAACCGGTCCACCAAAAAAAGCACCCCAGGACCAGCTTGAAATATAGCTTACTTCTTCATATGAAAGTTTCTGATATTCTTCTTTAGCCATTATTTGGTAAACTGTGTTATTTTTTGGCCTGCGACTAAGCTTTATTATTCCCAACGGAACACAGATGAGCGCGGCAACGAAAGACGGTACCACAACAAACAGACATAAGGCAACAGACACCACAGTACCAATGTAATTGTCAAGACCAAAAACAAAACTCCATACGCCAAACAGAATAGTGCTACAGATAAATACACCCAATGGGCCTAGCAGCATGGCTAGTCCTTTTTTTCTATCATGATCCATATTTTCCATACAAAAAGTGAAAAGTATGCTATACTTATTTTATCATGTTTTCTAAAAATCCACTATGGAAAAACCATTTAGTCCCGCACTCGTGGGTAGTGGGCTCGTGATTGCAGCTCTACTCGCAGGCAGCGCCTATTATACGTATCGCACTCAAATGTTGCGCGTTGCCAAGCCAATTACCGTAGTCACAGATGTCGCCACACCCAAAGTCGTCACCACCACTCCCCGAATTTCCTGCGCGGAAATTAACCATGATCTAACCTTAACCGGTAAAAGTCAGGAATTTAATATCACTGAACTGGCCCCGGTGGAGATAAATGTGAGCCCTAAAATTATTTCTAACCAAACTTCGTTGCTTGTTTTTAAAGAGTACACGTCTGGCGGTCGAATCACCGAGGGCGAGAAAAAAAATGAACGCTATTTTGGTGGCCAAAGTCCATGGCACGCCATAAACTTTTTAAAACCCGAAGCCAACAACCTTGGTATTGTGCCCATATTTAATGTACCTAGCACACTGAGCGATGAAATTGGTGGCCAAGATATTGCTGTAATTAATCAAGATTGGTACGTATTCGGCACCTCGGAAATTGTCCTTGGTAGTGGTATTTCCGATCAATCTCTGGTTCGTTTGAATACAAAATCATCTGGTCCAAGTGGCATTGTTGAGACAATCAAAATTCCATCCGAATACGCTCCAGACACAGAAGTAACCTGTCCACCAGGAGCCATGGAGTGTCCTGTTTCTGACACTAATTCTAACACTATCACGGCCTTGCTTGGTTCATCGGACAAAACTTTGATCTTCAAAATGGAAAACAACACCAGCACTTACATTGGTTTTAATACCGATTCAAAAAAATGGAGTAAAGTTCCCTTGTCCACAAAATTTGAACCACTACCTAAAACCGTTGACGCGACCATTAAAGAGAAGGGGTGCCTAAGCCTCAAATGGCCAACCGGTACAATGGTTTTCACACCTCACTTTTTATACCAAAAACATAAATACAATTTTGCCGAGGATCCAACCTACATGGATGTTTATTGGCAACCAGGTGAACAGGAGCCGCTATATAATTGGGGGAGTTTAACACGTTAATGTATTTGACTTTCACATGCCGACTGTTTAGTGTATAAACAATTACATTCTGCAAACAAAAACATCCCATTGCTGGGATGTTTTTTCTAAGTGTGCACACTATTGATCCCCGAGCTATTGTAAGCCGCTCGGGTGGCTGCAGAGGTTAATCCCAGAAATTGCGGCGCGTCTTGTTGAGCGCGTCTTTGATGCGGCGTGGCAGTCCACTGGAATTCAGGACAAGACTCGTGCCACAGACCGGACACACAGCCTTGAATAGATCGGAATGGTCAGGCGCGACCACGTCAGTCTCTTCAATCAGAAGTTGTGCCTCACACTGCTTGTCAGTGCAGATGACTTCCTGCTGCCAGGGCACGGTCCACTTGCCTTCCTTGATAACCTTCATACGAGCACCTCCTTGAGCCGGCTGATTGCCAGCCAGTGGTCAAAGCCCAACTGCTCGGGCTTGAGTTCGTTGATGGGGTAGAATGCGAGCGCACGGGCGTCGCTACCAGCCGCAGCCTGAGCCGCGACCGCTGCCGAAACATCGACGTGGTACACGACCGAGGCCGTATCGTAGCGCGGGTCACGACCAGGCGTATCGAGTCGCATAAGCCAGTTGAGTTCAGCCGGATCAATGATGATCCCGACTTCTTCCGCGAGCTCGCGTGCAGCTGCCTCGGCGAACGACGAATCGTCCGCTTCCACATGCCCGCCCGGCAACACCAGGCGATCCATGAACGGCGGCTTGGCGCGAGCGATCAGCAGCACTGCCGAACGCTCAACCGTCACGACAATATCAACCATCAGTTTCTTGGACATTGGTTCCTCCGTTGTAATGAGCGTGTAATCGATTACATAGCCACTATACCTGGCCCATATTTTTACTACGACGGAAATCTGTGTATAACTTTACATTATTCTAATTTGTCCCTATAATTAGGCAATGTGTGACCTTTATTTACTACGAAATATATCGTAGATATGCAACAAGAAATTAACGAGGCTCTAAGTAATTTTGGGTTACTGTCTAGTGAACAGGCGGTTTATCTTGCTCTTCTTAGTAGTGGACCCAATACCATTACGCCCCTAGGCCGTTCGCTCCACCTCCCCATCACTACGGTCCAATCAATTGCCAATCGCCTCCATGAGCGCGGCTTGGTAAATATAACCAAAAATAAATCGCGGCACGTGTATAGTGCGCTTGACCCGAGTGTACTTAAAAAAATTCTTGAGGAACGTTTACACGAAGTCACTACAATAATTCCACTCCTCAAAACCTTAGAGAGCAGTGGCCGTAACACCAGCAAAGTATCAGTCTATTACCGTGAACGCGTGGCCGATATTTTACATAATGCTTTATCTACCAAGCAAAAAACAATATACGAAATTGTCGCGGCCCAAGATTTTCAAAAACTAATTGGTGAAAAATTTCACTTTACGCGCCGGCGTGTGGCCAAAAATATTCACTTAAAAAGTTTGCGCATTTCCAAACGTGAGATCAAAAACTACAATACTGACTCAAATCGCCGTGAACTGCGCGAAGCTAAATTCTTGCCCACACAACTAACATTCCACGCCTCAATCTTCATGTGGGACAACACGGTCGCTTTTTTCAGTACCAAAGAAGAAGGTCTAGCCTGGACCGTGGAAAGCAAAGTTATGCGCGAAACGTTTCAACAACTATTTGATTTGCTGTGGGAAATTGGACGGCGTATTAACTAGGACGCGTACGAAGTTTTATTCGACACATCAGTTGTTTGGGCAACTGGACAATCCATTAGGTCTTGCATCATCTTTTGTTTGTCAAAACTAAATTCGCCCTTAAAAAATTCCATTAATTTCTCGGCATCGCGCATGCCATTGTACAAGCACACACTCGCCCCTGGCGATGGGGTCATGTTAAAGATAATATTGTCACCAATAATTTTGCCTTCGCCCAACTGCAATTCGTGTGTACGCGTATCCACGCGTTGTAAACGCATCCCGCCAAAATGTTTGGCCACTCGGATATCACCAAGCCGCACACTTGGCGCAATTTTTCTAATCGCCGTGGCCGCAAACAAGTATTTACCTACAATCGGCAATTCAAAAATAATATTTTTGACTAAGTAAAAAAAGCGAACTGGTTGTAACAAAATTTTGGTAAAACTTAACCATGTACGTGGTCGACCAAGACCAGCGGCGCGTACATACGCCAGCATTGTACGTGGTTTATAGCTTTCAAGCACAGGCACAAAACGTGCGGTTGGCCCCCAACGTGTGCTATCAGGCACATTTACATCGGGGTCACCATGCGCCGCCGCAAATGGCAAACGAGGCTCCTGAACCGTGTATACTTTACCTTTCAAAATATTTTTGGTGAGATAAAAAGTCCCGGCAATTGGAATCAGCGAAAATTCGCGACCATACCCCAGCGACTTGGCAAATCCCAAACTGTACGCATCGGCATCGACCACCACGGCGCGGGCGTGAATTTCGCTAGTGGCTGTTTTTACAATATACCCGGTGTCAGTGCGAATAATTTTTTCTACAGTCGTGTTTACTTTGACCTCCACGTTTTTGTCCGCGGCTTTTTTGGCCTCATCCGCTAATGATTGGGCGAGACGTCCAAAGTTAACCGCATAACCCTGCGGATTAAAGAGGGCAACAATTGGTTGTTTGGGATTACGTCCCGACATTACTGCTGGCTCAACCGCGGCAATTTCTGGACCGCTTAATTTTTGCACTTCGGGGAATAATTCCCGCAGCGCTTCGTACCGATTTTTGAGTGCAGCAACCTCTTTGCCACCCACACCAATTACCATTTTTGCACCACACTCATGATTGCATCACGGTCCGAAGCCGGTAATTGGTTAGCGTAGCGCGCCACCATCATGGCCGCTGGTTTAACCTGACACACCTTATCAATTGAATAATTTGTTTCGATATCGCCCACATGCAATGTCTGGCTATTATTGCGGGCATGTGAATTTACTTGTCCCAAAGCCGAATATTTTTCTACCAACACCAATCGTTTCGCATTGGTGTATTTGGCCAAGGTATATAAAAGGGCGGTGCCACTAGCACCACCGCCAATAATGGCAATGTCGTATTGATTGGTAATCATAGAATAGTCTCCGCAGTATACGGCTTTTACTTTACAATGTAAAGTGCTAGTCGACCCTGCTTTAAATATGCTACAGTATTAAAACTATGGATTTTATTGCCGAAACTAGAGCCATGGCCGAGACGTCCACCTGTGAGCGCAGTCAGTGTGGCGCAATTATTGTTAAAAACGGACAGATTATTGGCCGCGGGTTTAATAGCCCGCCCGGAGGTCTGGATAGTCAACGACGCTGTCAACGAAAACATGAGATTAAGCCTGGTTTTAAATCAGACCGCACCTGCTGTATCCACGCCGAACAACGTGCAATCACCGATGCTTTACGTCATTTTCCGTCTGACTTAGCGGGCGCTGATATGTATTTTTATCGCCTCGGTGCGGATAAAAATTTAGAAATTACGCGACCGTATTGTACTATTTGCAGCAAGGCCATTGTTGATGCTGGACTCGCGCGCATTGCCCTATACCGCGCCAGTGGTTGGCAGTGGTACGAAGCCGAAGCTTACAACGACATTTCGTTTAATTATTCCGAATGAATATGACCGCCGCTCACGTTATCGCCGCGCTGCAGGCCCAAGCCGAGCCTGGCCGTGCCAAAACTTACCAGTGGTTTTTCAAAACCGGGCCAGGACAATACGGCGAGGGCGATATTTTTATTGGTGTGACCGTACCTAAACAACGGGCGATTGCTAAACAATTTAGGCAGTTACCCCTAACCGAACTAGCCGCCTTGCTACGAAGCAAAATACACGAACACCGATTAACGGCTCTACATATTTTGGTGTTGCAATTTACTAAAGCAGACACCAAAACCCAAACAAAATTATACCGATTTTATTTAGGCAAACGTCGCCACATTAACAATTGGGATTTAGTAGACGCCTCTGCGCCATACATTGTCGGCACATACCTGCTATCTCATCCGGCCGAAAAAGCACATCTTAAAACATGGGCCACATCGAAAAACGTGTGGGAACGCCGTATTGCCGTAGTATCAACTTGGATGTTGATTAGACACAATCAATCCGCCGAAATATTACAACTCGCAGCCCAACTAAAAAATGACCCCCACGATTTGATGCACAAAGCGGTCGGCTGGATGTTACGCGAAATGGGCAAACGCAACCCAGGTGCATTAGTGAAATTTTTAGATACACACACCACCACCCTGCCCCGCACCACCCTGCGTTATGCGATTGAAAAAATGACTCCGGAACAACGCCGCTATTATTTGGATTTATGAGTGCCAAGAAAATTAAAGCTTTTCAAAACCAGGTGTGGAATTTTTACCGCACCAATGGACGTGATTTTGCCTGGCGACGCACGCATGATCCGTACAAGATTGTGGTGTCCGAAATCATGCTCCAACAAACTCAAACCACTCGCGTGGCCGAAAAATTCCCTGAATTTCTTAAGCGTTTTCCTGATTTCAAAACTTTAGCTGCCAGTACACCGGCTGATGTAATTCGAGCCTGGCAAGGCCTTGGCTACAACCGTCGCGCCTTATTTTTGCGCGCCTTAGCCCAAACTGTCGTTGCTGATTACCAGGGCATATTGCCCCGCGACCCGGCCGAATTAGTTAAACTTCCTGGTATTGGCAAAAATACGGCTGGTTCGGTCGCTGCCTTTGCCTTTAACCTTCCGACCGTGTTCATCGAAACCAATATTCGCAGCGTTTTTCTACATCATTTTTTCCCCAATCAAACTGATGTGCCTGACAGTGACTTAATGCCCTTAATTACTGCTTCGTTACCACCGGACAACACGCGTGAATGGTATTGGGCGTTAATGGATTGGGGTGTGCATCTTAAAAAAAATAATCCAAACCCCAGCCGCGCCAGCAAACACCACGTACAGCAAAGCAAATTCATTGGCTCCAAACGCCAAGTGCGTGGTGCGATCTTGCGCGAACTCGCCAAATCACCTCTAACCGAAAAACAATTACTTAATAAAGTAAAGTCTTTAGCGTCAGTATCGTTGTCTGACACACAACTCATTATTAAAACTCTAATTAACGAGGGGTTTATTGTTACAGTCAAAACTAAACTTTCACTAAAGTATTAAAAAACCGACACGATTCCTAAAGAATTGTGCCGGCTGAAATAGTGTGTGAAGGCCGCTACAAAAGCAGCGGCCTGAGTCCTAATGGCGTCGTGGTTTGACCACGAAACGCGCTGCCTTGCGTAGTCGCGCAGGTCTCGGCTGGGCCCGAGCTGGCGACTGCCCACCCCCCTCACGAATGTCTCGGTCTTCCTCCCCAGAAAAGTTGGCGAAAAGCAAGCACACGATCACACAACCGAGTATGATGATTACGCCAACGAAAAACTTTTCTTCTAGAGACATGCCTAAAAACTACGCTGAAAGAGCTAACCCGTCAAGTTTTTTCCTTTGACCGTCTCAATTTTTCTTGCTAGAGTAGGCTTCTATGAAAATTGAAAAAATCGTGAACGGCGGCCAAGGTTTGGCCCACACCGAGGATCTAACCGTATTTGTCTGGAACGCCCTACCGGGCGAAGAGGTCGAGGTGCAGTATTTATCCAAACGCAAAGGCATTGCCGAAGCTGTAGCCACCAAAATTGTTACCCCTTCCCCTGACCGCATTGAACCAAAAGAAGAATTTTTCTTATCCTCGAGCCCGTGGCAAATCTTAAAACCCGAAGCCGAAGATGGACTAAAACAAACGATTGCTGTAGAAACATATGGCCGCAACGGTGGTTTGATTTTGCAATCAGAGCCACCAAAAATTATCTCTGATCCCGTCAATGCCTTTGGCTACCGCAACAAAATTGAATTTAGTTTTTGCGAGGCTAACGGCCAAATGTCGCTCGCTTTTTTTGGGCGTGGTACCAAAGTGCGCCACGCCGTGAGTGGTTCACTACTGGCCGAACCAGTTATTAATGAAGTGGCGGCCCAAATCCTGGCTTGGGTAAACGAAGTTAAAATACCACTCCGCAGCCTAAAATCATTGATTATTCGCAGTAATGGCGCTGGCCAGGCAATTGCCGCGCTGTTTATTAAAGATAAATTGGAATTTAATAGCCACCCAGCCACTGACACAAAATTATTGGGCTTCCACTTGTATTATTCCACGCACAAAAGTCCGGCCTCTGTTCCGACCGCACTCCTCTACTCCACTGGTCAGGATTATTTAATTGCCGATATTTTGGGCACCAAATTAAAATTTGGTTTGCTTAGTTTTTTCCAAATTAATATTCCAATTTTTACGCAGGCAGTCAAAGATATTGCGGCATTCATTGGTCCAGATCAACCAGTCCTTGATTTTTACTCTGGTGTGGGCGCGATTTCTTTGCCGCTCGCCAAAAATCGTCCCCACACAATTTTGATCGAAAGTAACGAAGAGGCCGCTGCCTACGCAACCGAAAATATCACCCTAAACGGTCTAGCCAACGCCGAGGCTCATTGTATGCCTGCGGAAAAAATGACTGAACTTATCGATGGTGAGGCCACGGTCATTGTTGACCCACCCCGCGCTGGCCTGCACGACAAAGTCACGCTCCAACTCCTGAATAAATTGCCGCCCAAGATTGTATACTTAGCATGCGACCTAGCCACTCAGGTCAGGGACGTGCAGCGCTTGTCCGAAGCGTACCACCCCGTATTTATTAAGTTATACAACTTTTTCCCCCGCACCCCGCACATCGAGGGGCTGGTCGTGCTGGAGCGAAATCGTTAACGTGGTATAATTTCTTGGTCTAATTATTTTTCTATGTCCCCAACTGTTCGCAGCGCAATTATTTGGTCAGTGTTCGGTTTAGCCATTGTCGGTATGCTCTATGGTCTGGCCAAATTAGGCACGCAAACCGCCCCGAATCCTGGCGCTGGCACTGCCCTTAGTAGGGTTGTAGATGCAAACGACCGTGTTAAAGGCAAAACCGAGGCACCACACACCCTGGTTGAGTACAGCGACTTCCAATGCCCAGCCTGCAAGGCTTACCAGCCAATGTTGCAGCAGTTGATGGCCGAAAATTCTGATAAAGTTCGTTTGGTTTACCGCCACTACCCACTCCGCAGTATCCACCCCAATGCTCAGGCTGCTGCCGAAGCTGCCGAAGCCGCCAACAAACAAGGCAAGTTCTGGGAAATGCACGACGTCCTCTTTAACACCCAGACAGACTGGAGCACCCTCCGCGACCCAAAGAGTAAATTCGAGGAATACGCGCGCTCGCTTGGTCTAAATGTTGACCAATTTAAGGCTGACCAAGATTCCAAGGAGACGAGCAACAAAATCGATGCTGACTACCTCTCTGGTACCCAATCTGGTGTTCAGGGCACACCAACCTTTTTCCTTGATGGTAAGTTGATCACCTCGCCCCAATCCTATGAAGAACTTAAAGCTTTGGTTAACAAGCAGTAAGGCTGTTCCACGCTGGTTTGCACTTGCACTGTTGGTTGTTGCACTTATTGGTCTTGGCGACGCAGCATTTTTGTCGTTCGAACATATGCGCGGAGTACCACCACCATGCGGTGGTAGTAGCCAGTGCGAGGTTGTAACCACTAGTAGTTATTCCAAAATACTTGGTATCCCTGTCGCCTACCTTGGCACCACCTACTACTTATTCATTGTCGTACTGTGCGTACTGTACCTAGACAAAAAAAATCCAGCCTGGATCCGGTTAGCCAGTCTGGTAACCCCAATTGGGCTAGTACTGTCACTGTGGTTTGTCGGCGTACAGGCTTTTATTCTAGGCGCCTACTGCTACTACTGCTTGGGTTCAGCCGCCTCGTCGACCACTCTCGCGATTCTCTCCGCTTGCTTCTGGAAAAAAGAAATGACCGTGGTATAATACCAGGGTCATTTTTTATCTTCTCGTATGGCTTCGTCAGACAAAGTCAGCTTTACAAAAATGCGTTCATTTTTCTTTTTGGCGCTGATCATTAGTCTTACCATTGCCATGATGTACTTGGTACGACCTTTTTTCTACCCAATTTTTTGGGCCGCAGTGATCGCGATTATGTTTTACCCGCACTACCTGTGGCTCAACAATCACTTGCGTTCGGCCAGTCTGTCGGCGGGCATTATGATTACAGTAGTAGTGTTAACGATTTTTATTCCCCTGGCGCTTATTACCACTTTATTAGTTAATCAATCTATCTCGCTCTACGATAATTTATCCCAACACAATTTTGTCGAAGATGTGCAAAATTGGGCCACCTACCTAGCCAATACACCGGCCGCACCTTATCTAGAAACTCTCCGAACCGATTGGCCAAAATATATCTCTGACCTTAGCGGCTGGTTAAACCAATATGTATTTGCTGGACTAAAAAGTGCTACCCAAAACTCGCTGAACTTCTTCTTTTTGCTCTTTATCATGTTGTACTCGCTATACTACTTCTTCCGAGATGGCGACCAAATGGTACTACGACTAATGCATTTATCTCCGCTTGGCGATAAATATGAAAAAATGTTGTTCGAACGCTTTACCTCAACTGCGCGAGCAACTATTAAGGGCACAGTACTAATCGGCCTAGTTCAAGGTACACTGGGTGGTATCTTATTTGCTGTCACTGGGATCCCCGAGGCTTTTTTGTGGGGCTTAATCATGGCTATTTTGTCTATTTTACCGGCACTTGGTACGGCGTTGATTTGGTTACCAGCTGGGATTATTATGCTTATTACCGGAGCATTTTGGCAAGGTATTACTATCCTGCTGGTCGGTATGTTTGTGATTAGTCTGATTGATAACCTACTCCGCCCAGTGCTCGTAGGAAAGGACACAGAGATGCATCCACTCTTGGTCCTATTTGCCACCCTTGGCGGTATTGCCCTGTTTGGCATTACCGGATTTGTGATTGGCCCAGTTATTGCCTCGCTTTACTTGGCAATCATGTCAATCTACGACCATTATTACCGCAACGAATTGGAAATTAATTAGTTAGTATGCGTACTACACACCTACTGGCCGCCAGTGCCCTATTTTTAATCGGTGCCGGGTGTAGTCGTTACCAATCAGCCGAAGCACCGACTATTGAACCGATTGGTCCTACTAAAAAAATCGAAACAGCCACACCCACAATTACCAGCACTTCGACCATTACTACTACCAGCTCAGTCAAAGTCTTGGTTGCCGAAAATTTTCTGACCGAAAATACAATGGGCGGTCCATCGTATTTAACCTTGTTTGCCACCTCAAGCAAGGCTCTTTATTTGCGACGCGTCCCCGATGGCTTGGGCGGATATATTATTTTTGAAACAGTCCAAACCCCACTACTACGCCTTGACCTAGAAACTGGGCAGGTACGCAAAATTACTACTAAAAAACTATTTACCAGTGCGCAGGATGTAATGCCTGATGATTCGCTGATTGCCTACGTGGTCAACGAAGATGCTGCTGGCAAAGGGATTGTCACGCTTGATCCGTCCAGTAATCTACAGAAATTCTACCCAATCACCCCACCGGCACCTTACACGATTATTGGCGACCTCCACTTTTCGCCCGATGGTCAAGAACTCGCGTTCGCTTTGGCTGCCAGCAATCCAGATAAAGAACGCGGGGCGGTTTACCGTCTTAATCTAAAAACTGGCAAGACAACACTGGTTGCCACTACTGCCGCGGCTGATAATACTTACCTCCGCATTCACGGTTGGACCCCCCAAGGCACGATCATTTACAAATAAACTAAAAAACAGCCTAATGAAGCTGTTTTTGGTGGGCTAGGTGGGACTCGAACCCACAAGTCCTTTCGAACGCGACATTTTAAGTGTCGAGCGTTTACCATTTCGCCACTAGCCCTAATGTTGTTTCCCTTTATTTAACCCCCGGTGCGTAGGTTGCAAACTGTGACAGTTTGGACACAAAATCCTTAAGTTTTCCAGCCGATTGTCTGAATGATCACCGTTAATATGATCTAATTCAACTGGAATTCGTCCATCTGGGGCTACCTGGGCCCAATTACACAATTCACAAACAGGTTGCTTAAGCCCTTGTAAAAACAAACGCTTTTTTAGCTTGAAGCTTTGATATCGGCTCCCCACTCTTAGTACTTGTTCAAGCGGTAAAACTGGCATTCGAGGGCACACCCTGCCTTTATT
>CAYMID010000004.1:20548-31063 GCA_964390625.1 uncultured Gammaproteobacteria bacterium
ACCAAAATATTAATCAATAAGGCGGCGTTGTTTTTGCCTGAACTGAAGACAAAACTAGCCCAGGCCAACAGCACAAACCCCAATCCCCACGCAGTATCAGCCACGTCGTTGCGTTTTTTGATAAGCGAAATCGCAAACCAGACACACATGTAGACCAAAACAAATCCCAACGAGTGCCACCGGTTCATATTACAGACCTAATTTTGTGGCTGCCCAATAGACTACGACCGAAACCGAGGCTGCGAGCACCGTGCCCCACAGCAAATCAACAATTGTTACGGTTAATGGCCAATTTTTGGTCACGGCCAAATTAGTCAGATCATAAGTAGCATAGGTCATAAACCCAAACAAGGCACCGTACTGCAGGGCATACACCCACTCGCGCTTTATTACCGCGGGCTGAATCACAAAAATAATTAGTCCGACCATGAACAGCAGGTAAAACAAAATTGCCGCGGTCCAATTTGGGGTCTCGCGCATCAAAAAACCAATCTGGTTACGGTAAAAATTCTTGGCCACCAGCCCAAGCCACACCATATCGATGGCAAAAAAAACTGGCAAGGTTAACGCGTAGAGTTTCCAAAACATATATATAAAAGTTATACCTGTATCATACCTTATTTTTCCCAAAAAATCTCGGGCTGATTGGCTTGCACATTTAGGACACGACCAAACACAAACAAGGCGTCACTCAGACGATTGAGATATTTTTGGGCAAGTAATAAATTTGGATACTGAGCACCCAAAGACACAATTTGCCGTTCGGCACGGCGACAAATGGCCCGGATTACAAAGGCCTGGGCCGCCGGGATTGTTCCACCAGGCAAAATAAATTGTGTAAGTGTGGGCAAACTCGCTGACATTTCGTCAATCCATGCTTCGAGTGCTTCGATGTGTGCCTCGGTGACCATTGGCACGGTAATCAGATCCGTTTGCACTGCGGCCAATTGCCCACCAACTACAAATAAATTATTTTGAATGTGCCGAAGCATTGGCATGTGTGCAGCCTCGGCGCCCAAACTAGCCACGAGCAATCCAACGGCGCTATTCAATTCGTCTACAGTGCCAATCGCCTCAATTTCGGGCGCATTTTTGCGCACCCGTTTGCCACCCAACAGGCCAGTTTCCCCAGTATCACCAGTCTTGGTATAAATTTTCATACCTTGCCAAGTTCTTAAAGATTCGCTAAGCTGGATTCACTATGACACAAATCTCCCCTGTCCCGCAACACTTAGCGATTATTATGGATGGTAACCGTCGCTGGGCGAGTGAACGCGGTTTACCCAAGATGATGGGTCACACGCAGGGTGCCAAAAACCTCAAAACCATTGCCAAAGCCGCCCAGACAGCCGGTATTCCCTACTTAACACTGTACGCGCTGTCGACTGAAAACCTAAAGGAGCGTAGTGCCGATGAGCTCAAACATTTATTCTCTTTGTTTGAACAACTAGTTGATTACCTGGATGACTTTATCAAAAATAACGCGCAATTACGCTTGATCGGTGATTTATCAGGACTGCCCGAAAAAACCCGCGTGACTCTAGAAAAAGTGGCACAGGAAACGCGCGATAACCAAGGTTTAGTACTGACACTGGCAGTCAACTATGGTGGTCGCGATGAATTGGTGCGCGCTGTGCGCAAAATTGTTGATCACAAAATTCCCACCACGGACATTACCGAGCAGGTAATTACTGATAGTTTAGACACGGCCGGCTTGCCGGAAGTGGATATGGTTATTCGCACCGCTGGTAACCAACGTCTGTCCGGTTTCCTAACTTGGCAATGTATTTACGCCGAATTATATTTTACCCAAACCAAATGGCCCGCGTTCGACGAGAGCGAATTACAGCAAGCCTTGAGCTGGTTTGCCGAGCAGCAGCGTAATCGCGGAAAATAGTTAGTCTGCCCGCTTAGCAATCCGCGAAACTTCCCACAAAACTGAAAACAGATTCGTAAGGGTTAAGTTAAATTCAGCAGATTCAATTATCATCCCAAAATTTTCTTGCTCCGTACCAATTATACCGACTTTGTTATCATACAAGTAAACGGTCATTGGAAAAAGTAAATTTTGTGCCGCATAGCGAAGCTCGCGATTTTCTTGACGGCTACTGGGCCATGTTTCTTCTGTTTCTTTTTGGGTTGAGCGAATTACTTCAAGACGAATGCCTGTTGCCACGCGACGTTTTACATAATCATCCATAAATTTTTTGCCAGGGATACGGTATAAATCCGCCATCGACAAAATACCGCGCAACATTTTATTTTTTGCAGTTAGCGTATCTTCAAGCACTGTTTTAATACCAGCTATCCCAGCGTAAAATCGCACCCGTGGGCGCACTCCATTCGTATTGTAGAGTGCCAAAAATTCTGGCAAAGCGTTTTGTAAATTCTTTTCTTTCTCACGCAACAAACGAACTAATGTTGTCGGTGGCTCAGCGGTGTACAATTGCGTGCGACCTTTAGTCACAAAACTCACTACGCCCAGACGATTTAATTGGGACAAAATTTCATGCGCTGTGGTGCGGGGCACATTAGCCGCTGCTGCAATCTCCTGGGCCGTAGCCGTACCAGTGCCCAAGGCCGCCAAGTAAATTTCGCCTTTTGTTTTGGTTAGACCAACCTCGGCTAAAATCATTTTAAGATTCATAATCGCGATTTCGTCGGTAATTTCCGACGACATTTATAATCTACTTTATTGGCTAAAATAAGTCAAATAATTAAATTATAAGCACTCTATCCAAGTTCTATTTACAGATTTATCTGGACTATTTAAACCAAACTCTTTATAGTGCCTCATTACTTGGCCAAGTAATCGCTCTTTCGGAGGCTCATGAATTTAGACCACAAGATTCGAGATGTAGTCAGACCACTCACTAGGCATGTGTTTCTGGCACGACTGCGCCGCCACGAATTGAGTCGTGCCCAGTTTCTGACTTTTACGATTCAACGCCACGCTTTGGCTGCTGGATTTGTGGAGCTACTCATGGTTGGTGTACGAAATGCACCCACGCTCGAGCTCAAACAAATCCTGGAACAAAACCTAGCAGACGAAACCGGGAATGGAAATCCAGCGCTCGCCCACTCGCAGTGGCGCGCTGATTACCTCCGTGCGCTCGGCGTCGCAGGACTGACAGTCGAACCAATTGAGGGTGTCACGCAGTACGAGTGCGCGGCGCGCAACCTCATGAACGGTTCAGCTGCGGAAATTGCTGGTGCAATTCTGGCGCTCGAGCGATCGATCCCGCCCGAATACCGGTGTATCCAACGCAACCGCGACGCGCTTTTCCCCGCGCTCGACGCAAACGCGCGTTTGTATCTGGACGATCACATTGTCCACGACACACATGCGCATTACCCAGACCTGTTGCGTGCTGTGCACACCTCGGGTCTAGACCATGCCACTGTTGTGACTGGCGCGCAAACAGTCATGCGGGCGCGAATTGAATTCTACAATTCGATTCATGCACACCTCTCCTAGCCACCCCGCGGCGTTTCAAATTGCGGGGAATCAACTCTTTGCAAAGTGAGAAAATAAAACCTGCTTAAACGCGGGTTTTGTTTTACTTGACAAACTCCCTTTGATTTTTTATACTACTCGTACTTCATACGAGAGTGAGTTCATGCGGGTTAGTCCGCAGCGATGATCTCTTAAATAAAATCCCCTGGTGGGGATTTTATTTTTGTTCAATCTTACTTCTTAAGTCCGATAAGTAGTCTATTTTGGGGTGAGCTGCCTCTTTAAGAAGTTTTGAACATGTCCTAATATGTGGACTCAGGACTGACGCTAATTTATCTTTTTTAATTAAGTAATCTACTAGAGGGTAAAAATCTCCGTCACTAGTAATTATAACCATTTTAAGATAATCATCAACTTCCAGTATAGTTTGAAGTGTTAGCAAAACATCTACATTTCCCTTTGGCTTATTATTAGAGCCAAAAGAGGTCTTTTTAAAACGAAGCGTGTATCCCACATCCCTAAAATACCGGTACATTTTTTCATTTTCCTTTATATACCCAAGAAATAAGTAGGCCCGGCTTATATTGTATTTTTCCAGAAGATACCGCCTAAATTTTCTCCAATCCAAGCGCCAGCCTAGATTTTTTACCCCTTGATATAAATTTTGTGTATCGATGAACGCAAAATTAGCCCCCTCCTTGGACATAGTTATGTTGAAATGAAAAATGGAAAAGTAATTGTACCACTGCGAATTGTTTTTCGGTAGTGATTAATCATCCACATTTTATTAACTGTTTATTAACAAAAAATCCTCGCCGATTAAGGCAAGGATTTTTTATTTAACATTCTATTAACTGCACCCAAGCGAATCACCGCAGTTCAAACATTTGTAGCACGAACCATTGCGTACTGTGATGTGACCACACGTTGGGCAAGCTGGGGCGTCACCCATCATTTCGCTGAGGGCGGCGTCCATACCATCACCAGCTTCGAGTGGTGCCTCGCGGTCTGCCTCTTCGGCCGTAACTTCGGCTTTTGGGGCAATGGCCTCGGATGGCGTGGTGGCGATCATGTCAGTAATGCTGGCCTGCGCCGTACTGTGACCGTCTTGCATGGCAATCATTTGCTCGATGCGATTTTTTTGAATCCCGCGTGGCTTAACCTGCACAAAATCAGTGCGACCCAAGTATTCCATGCCAAGTACGCGGAAGACAAAGTCAACTACTGACGTACAAATTTTTACATTTGGGTGATCAGTCATGCCAGCTGGTTCAAAGCGGGTAAAGACAAAGTTTTCCACAAATTTTTCCAGTGGGACGCCGTACTGCAAGCCCATGGACACCGAAATGGCGAACATGTTCAGCATACTGCGGAAGCCGGCGCCTTCCTTGTACATATCAATAAAGATTTCGGCGAGACGACCATCTGGATATTCACCCGTGCGGAGCCAAATCTGTTGGTTGCCAATCTTGGCCGATACTGTGATTCCAGCGCGTTTGGCTGGTAACTGGCGCTTTTCGCCATGCAAGTACACACGGCGTTCGGTGACACTACCATCGCGGCCATACGTTTCCATAGCGTGCGAGTCAGCGCTGTGTGCGGCCAACATTTGTTGCACGCGTTCCATGGCGGCGGCCATTTCTTTGGCCATGGCTTCGGTTTTGGCTTCGTCAACTTTGGCTTCGACTTTTTCTTCTTCTTTGGCTTCGACTTTTTTGGACGAAGTGGCCAGTGGCTGACTAAGTTTGCACCCATCGCGATACAAGGCCACGGCTTTGAGACACAATTCCCATGATTCGTGGTATGCCTGCTTAACATCATCAACGGTCGCTTCGTTTGGCATGTTGATGGTCTTGGAAATCGCCCCAGACAAGAATGGTTGGGCCGAAGCCATCATGCGCAAGTGACCACGCCAGTGAATATAGCGCTGACCTTTTTTACCACACTTGTTGGCACAATCAAACACTGGATAATGTTCGGCTTTGAGGCCAGGTGCACCTTCGATCGTCATGGTGCCACACACGTATTCGTTGGCTGCTTCGATCTGAGCTTCGGTAAATCCAAGGGCGGTGAGTGGGTTAAACTTAGCGTCATTATATTCAGCTGGTGAGAACCCTAAACGCTTCAGACAGTCTTCACCCAAAGTCCACACATTAAAGGCAAATTTAAGTTCGAATGCGCCCAGCAAAGCTTTGTTCAAGGCCACGACATCATCATCGTTAAACCCTTTGGCCTTAAGGCTGGCTGCATTGATGTGTGGTGCATTAGTAATATCGGCCGTACCTTTCATGTAATCCATGATGGCCTGCATTTGAGTGTCGGTGTAACCCAAATTTTTGAGTGCTGCTGGTACGGCTTCGTTAACAATCTTAAAGTAACCACCACCAGCGAGCTTCTTGAATTTAACCAAGGCAAAGTCGGGTTCAACACCAGTGGTCGAGCAGTCCATAAGGAGACCGATCGTACCTGTTGGTGCGAGGAGGGTGGTTTGTGCATTGCGGTAACCATGTTTTTCGCCCCATTCCACGGCTTCGTTCCAGGATTCACGGGCAGCCGCCAACAAATACGCTGGGGCAAACTCTGGGTTAATCCCAACTGGTTTGATGGTTAATTTTTCGTATTCACTGGTTGGTGCGTTAAAGGCTGCGCGGCGATGATTGCGCATTACGCGCAACATGTCTTTTTTGTTGAGTTCGTATTTAGGGAATGTGCCCAAGAAACGCGCCATCTCGGCACTAGTACGATAACTTTCGGCAGTCATCAGCGCAGTCACAGCACCCGTAAAGGCGTAGGCAGCGTCTGATTCGTATGGGATTCCGCTCATCATGAGCACGGAACCAATGTTGGCATACCCGAGGCCAAGGGTGCGGAAATCATAGCTACCCTGAGCAATTTCCTTACTTGGGAATTGCGCCATGAGGACACTGATTTCGAGTACTACTGTCCACAAGCGAGTGGCGTGCTTAAAACCATCGACATCAAAGGTCTGGGTTTCGGAATTAAAGAAGTGGGCCAAATTGAGCGAAGCCAAATTGCAAGCAGTGTTGTCCAAAAAAACGTATTCGCTACAAGGGTTGGTGCCATTGATGCGCCCTGATTGTGGGCAGGTGTGCCACTCGTTAATGTTGTCATCATACTGCAAACCAGGGTCAGCACATGCCCAGGCAGCAAACGCAATTTCGTCCCAGAGTTTGGTTGCCTTAAGCGTTTTGCAAACCGAACCATCGGTACGCCAGGTCAAATTCCAGGTGCCATCATTTTTGATGGCTTCCATGAATTTATTTGGCACGCGAATGGAGTTGTTGGAATTTTGGCCAGACACGGTTTGGTATGCTTCCCCTTCGTAATCCGATGGGTAGCCAGCTGCAATCATGGCCGCGACTTTCTTTTCTTCTTCAACTTTCCAGTTGATGAATTTTTCAATATCAGGGTGGTCGAGATTCAAAATAACCATTTTGGCTGCACGACGAGTGGTGCCGCCGGATTTGATCGCAGCCGCAGCGCGATCGCCAATTTTGAGCCAACTCATGAGGCCACTGGATTTACCACCACCAGACAATGGTTCGCCTGAACCACGCAAATTGGAAAAGTTTGTCCCAGTTCCAGAACCGTATTTGAACAAACGAGCTTCGCGCACCCACAGGTCCATGATACCACCCTCGTTTACCAAGTCATCGTCGATGGACTGGATAAAGCAAGCGTGTGGTTGTGGGTGGGAATAGGCATCCTTAGCCCGAGTCATAACACCGGTATCTGGGTCAACGTAGTAGTGACCCTGTGCCTGGCTATTAATACCATAAGCCCAGTGCAAGCCAGTGTTAAACCACTGTGGTGAATTTGGAGCCGCCATTTGACGGAGCAACATCAGTACCAGTTCATCGTAAAAAATCTGAGCATCTTCGGGCGAAGCAAAATAACCATATTTTTCGCCCCAATAACGCCAGGTTCCGGCCAAACGATGTACAGTTTGTTTAGCACTGGTTTCAGACCCAAGCACGGGTGATCCGTCAGTATTCAACTTTGGTGTACCGTCGGCGTTAAATTGGGGCACTCCGGCCTTGCGGAAATATTTTTGGGCGATAATATCCGTCGCTACCTGAGACCAACTCTTAGGAATTTCTAAATCTTTCATTTCGAACACCACGGTACCGTCTGGTTCGCGGATCACTGAACTGCGCTTTTCGTATTCAACCAAATCGTATGGGTTAACCCCGTCCTGACTGAAGCGGCGTGGAATACGCAAACCGTCGGTGTGATAGCTAAACGACGTGTTTTCGCTTTGGCCTAATTTGAGGCTCTGAATAAAGCGTGCGTCAGTCGGTCCCATAGCGCGTAAATTAGTGTAAATTAGTTTATAAAACACCATGCCTGTCGACTGTTAACATGGTGTTAAAGTTTCGCAAATTTCCTATATATTGGGGTCTAAATTGCTTTTAACCACAATATGTAGGATTACTGACAGGTACGGCGTAGTATAGCACAGGCTGTGAGACACGACTAGCGCAGACCCTAAATTGGTTTTTTGGGCCACACTCAGCCAACAATTTTGTGTCGCTTTTTTTGCCCACAACTTATCCACATTGGGCATGTGGATAACAAAGAGTATACTACACAAACTATGCCCAAAGATTTAGGTGGTGACCCAATTGAAGACGCTGATTTTGAACGCTTGGTTGCACCTGCTGCTCAGTCCGAAGAAGCTACTCTTGAAATAAGCCTGCGACCAAGTCGGTTGGACGATTTTGTGGGCCAAAATCACATTAAGCAGCCCCTGCTAATCTCGCTACAGGCAGCGGCCAAACGCGAGGAAGCCCTCGAACATGTTTTGCTATACGGCAACCCTGGTTTAGGCAAAACTACCCTTGCCAACATTATTGCCAAAGAAATGAATTCACAGCTGCGCGTAACCTCGGGCCCAGCCTTGGAGCGTGTTGGCGACTTAGCCGCCATCCTCACCAATCTGCAGGCTGGTGATATTTTGTTTATTGACGAAATTCATCGTCTAAACAAGGCAATCGAAGAAGTTTTGTATAGTGCCATGGAGGATTATGCCCTGGATATTGTGCTTGGCAAAGGCCCGGCAGCGCGCACCCTCCGCATGCCCTTGGCTCGTTTTACCTTGATTGGCGCTACCACCAAACTTAACATGCTCTCGGCACCGCTACGCGATCGGTTTGGCCACGTGTTCCACCTCAACTTTTACGAATTAAGCGATTTGGAGAAAATTGTCGCACGCAATGCGGAAATTTTGGGCCTATCGCTAGAGTCTGACACAGCTAGTCTAGTTGCGGCGCGCGCTCGCCGCACCCCACGCGTGGCCAACCGCCTGCTCAAACGTGTACGCGACTATGCCGAAGTACAGAACAGTGGTATACTTACCCCATCGGTCACCCAGGCTGCGCTGCAAATGCTGCAAATCGATGAATCTGGTCTGGACGAAGTTGACCGCAAAATCTTGGCCACGATTATTGATAAATTCCGTGGCGGTCCAGTTGGTTTAGGTACGCTAGCGGCCGCAGTGGCCGAAGATACCGAAACGATCGAAACAATTTACGAACCATACTTATTGCAACTCGGACTATTGGAGCGCACCCCGCGTGGTCGGCAAGCTACCACTGCTGCCTACACCCACTTAGGCCGTCACGCACCTAAACCTGACACCTTATTTTAATATGTCTCTGGTGTTTCCACTCTATATTTTACTCTTTGTTTATTTAATTTTTTTAGCAATTTTTGCAATTATAATGGTGGCTAATTTTTACCACATTATCAGCACTGAAACCCTTACCTTACCAAGTTTTGCCGTTACTTTTTTTGTCCTCGCTACCACAATACTCGTCCTATATAGTACCTGGTTTTTATTACAAGGCGTAGATTGGCGCCAACCAATTCCGTTATTTAACGGCGAATGGCTAGGGACTACTGGCAATTTGGAATAATATGCATTTGTCGCATTTTGTCCGTGAAAAAAGAGGGGAACATGTTATTTTTGTATTACGTCGCCACTGGTTTACCTTTGTGCCGACCGTTGTAATTTTTTTTGTTCTAGCCTCCTTGCCATTTGGCGTCGCGACTGGAGCGAATATTTTGTTTCCAGAAATGGTTTGGAGTGACTCACTGGCCTATCCTGCACTGGTTTTGGTCGCTAGTCTGTACTGCTTGTTTACACTCCTGTTCTTTTATATTCGCTTTATTGATTACTACCTGGACATGTGGTTGGTGACCAATGAACGAATTGTCGATATCGCCCAAAACGGTCTCTTTTCGCGCATGATTACCGAGTTTGAATTGGGGCGAATTCAAGATGTAACCACTGATGTGCGCGGGGTGCTAGGTACTGTTTTGCAGTTCGGTAAACTAACCGTAACCACCGCCTCATCAACCAACTCCATCATCTTTCACGAGATCCCAGAGCCTGACAAAGTCCGCGAAGAATTAATTCGTTTGGCCTCTGATTATCGTCGTCGTCACAAAGCCGAACCACATGCTGACTAATCTTACCGCAATTCCGTGGTGGCTGTGGTATCTGGCCGTAGTTAATGCTACGGCTTTTTTGGCATTTGGAATTGATAAAGCACGCTCACGACACGAACATGCGCGCCGCACCCCCGAAGTCACCTTATGGTTACTAATGTTAGTGGGTGGCAGTGTTGGTGCACTATTCGCGATGAATTACTTCCGTCACAAAACCAAAAAACTCTCTTTTCAGGCGGTAGCGGCAATCATTTTAACCATACAGATCGGCGGGTTATACTTTTTATTTTTCTCCCGTTGACACAAACAAAAAACCGCGGCATACTTATTCGGTTGTCTACTGGTCATTACCATGGGGAGGGACGATGTCCAATCAACCAGAGAACGAACCGACGACGAAGCTGCCTGATTTTTCGCCACCCAAGCCTGAGGCTCCCAAAAAGAGCAAATTTCCGCCGAATTTCGGCGGATCGTGCGGCTTTGGCGGCGAGCAACTTTCGCTGCCAGGTACTTCTCCTTCTCGGCAAACGAGACGCTCCGGCGGGGCGTAAACACCAACCCGTGCACGTCCGCCGCGTGCACGC
>CAYMID010000004.1:31163-36748 GCA_964390625.1 uncultured Gammaproteobacteria bacterium
GAGACGCTCCGGCGGGGCGTAAACACCAACCCGTGCACGTCCGCCGCGTGCACGCAAACCTATCCCGACCCCCCTTAATTGGGGGTTTTATATTGACAAAAAATAAAACAGCAAGTAGTATATATGAATACTCGCTGTCTTCTAACCACGAACCCCCTAACAGAGGGAAAGGAAGGTGAAGAACTCTGTCGCGAGTAGTCCGAGGGCACAAAGGAACAATCCTGAGTGCCCCCGGTCTATCAATACATTTTAAACCTCCCTTTGAGGTTTTTTTGTTGTCTTTTTTACCTCCAAATGGTACATTTTCTGTACTTATTTTTCTATGAAAGCTTCTGACTTGCTGGTAAAAGCCCTGGAAGCCGAGGGTGTGGAATATATTTTTGGTATTCCTGGTGAAGAAAATTTAGATTTATTAGAATCGCTACGCAATTCAAACATTACCCTAATTATCACGCGCCACGAACAGGCCGCGGGTTTTATGGCGGCCACCTATGGTCGTTTGACTGGGCGTGCTGGTGTTTGCTTGTCCACCCTTGGTCCGGGTGCAACCAATTTTGTGACTGCGGCAGCCTACGCCCAACTGGGAGCCATGCCCATGATCATGATTACGGGCCAAAAACCAATCAAAAAAAGTAAACAGGGGCACTTTCAAATCGTTGATGTGGTGGGAATGATGAAGCCACTAACCAAATTTGCCAAACAAATTGTCAGTGCGCACGCTATCCCGTCAACAGTGCGCGAGGCGTTTCGTGTCGCTGACGAAGAACGCCCAGGTGCTGTGCATTTGGAATTACCCGAAGACATTGCGGCCGAAGAAACCGAGGCAACCGTGTTGCCAATTAATCGAACCCGTCGCGCCGTGGCCGAGGCAAAAGCAATTGCCCAGGCAGTGCACATGATTAGCGCAGCCAAACACCCCCTTATTTTGGTTGGAGCTGGGGCCAATCGCAAATTAGTTTCCAAAACACTGGGCAAATTTATTACCAAAACCGGCATTCCATTTTTTACCACCCAAATGGGTAAAGGGGTAATCGATGAACGGCATCCCTTGTATTTGGGCACTGCCGCTCTATCGGCCAATGATTTTTTACACTGCGCGATTGAACGCGCTGACTTGATTATTAATGTTGGTCACGATGTGGTCGAAAAACCACCGTTTATAATGAAGCCCGACGGCGCTAAAGTGATCCACCTAAACTTTTTGAGTGCCAAGGTTGACGAGGTTTACTTCCCTACCCTGGAAGTAATTGGTGACATTGGTAATGCACTCTGGCAAATCACAGAACAACTGCAACCGCAGTCACACTGGGATTTTGTGTATTTCCAAAAAGTCAAAGCTCAACTGGACGCGCATTTGCAGCGCGATGTTACCGACGAACGCTTCCCAATTATTCCGCAGCGAATTGTGGCCGAGGTGCGGGCCGCTCTGCCAAGCGATGGTATTTTGACCCTCGACAACGGCATGTACAAATTGTGGTTTGCCCGCTATTACCCAGCCTACGAACGCAACACTATTCTGCTGGATAATGCTTTGGCTACCATGGGGGCTGGACTACCATCGGCCATGGCCGCAGCACTCTTGAACCGTGATAAAAAAATCATTGCCGTGTGCGGTGACGGCGGCTTTATGATGAATTCGCAGGAACTCGAAACAGCCGTCCGTTTGGGTCTAAACATTACGGTACTGATTTTGAACGACAGCGGATACGGCATGATTAAGTGGAAACAAGACGCTGGTGGTTTTAGTTCATTTGGCCTCGACTTTGGTAATCCTGACTTTGTTAAATACGCCGAGGCTTATGGTGCGCACGGACACCGCGTTACCCAAACAAACGAACTGGGGGCGCTTTTGCAAAAAACTTTGGCCACACCTGGCGTCCACCTGATTGACGTGCCAATCGACTATTCGGAAAATGAACGTATCCTTACCAGCGAATTACAGTCCAAAACTTGTACGATTTAGTGTATACTAGGGTTATTAATCAACCCTATGTTTTCCTTGCCTGTACTTTTTTTCTTGGCTGCCTTATTTGGCGCCATTGTTGGTTTGGAACGCGAAGCACACCGCACTGGCTCAGAAGAAGAATCGGTCGGCGGAATTCGCACCTACGCGCTCATCGGTTTAATTGGTGGTCTGGCCGGTTTTTTTTGGATCAACGCGATTGCCCCGCTAGCCCTGGGTTTGCTGGCAAGCGTAGTAGGATTATTAATTGTTTATTATGCACTCCATGCCCATGGTTATAGGCAATTAGGGGTGACAACCGAATTGTCGGTAATCATCACCTTTGTCGTTGGTTTTTTGACTGTCTCCAAATTACTGACGCTCCAAAACACGGTTATCATTTTGATTTTATCACTCATAACCCTAGCGGTTAAAAAGCATACTCACCACATTACCTCACGTTGGATCACAGCACAGGAATTGCCCGGATTTATTAGCTACGCGTTAATTGCCCTAGTTATTCTGCCAATTTTGCCTGATCAATCAATTCAAATTGGCAATATCCCCTTCTTGCAAACTTTCCTACACGGATATGGCTTGGAATTAGGACAGTTTGCTGGAGTAGAAATTTTTAATCCACGCAAAATTTGGTTTATTGTAGCGCTGGTTACTGGTATTGACGTGCTTGGTTATATTTTGAATAAAATTTTTGGGGCCAAAAAAAGCTTTACTCTCGCCAGTTTGGTTGGTGGTTTTATTTCTTCCACATCGACCACCGTTGCCTTGGCGCAAAAAAGTCGCGTGGAAAAAAAACACGCCGCGATTTTGGTTGGCGCCGCACTCTTGGCCAATGTGGCTAGTTTTTTTCAAGTCTTTTTGCTCGTTGGTCCGCTAAACAGTGCTTGGCTCGTAGCACTAACGCCGACACTGCTCAGTATTGTGGGTGCTGGCGGTGTGGTGGCTGCATATTTCTTGATTCGCGGCCAAGACAAAACTGACAAAGAAACCAAAACCGAAGCAACGCCCGAACGCCGCATTTTTGACTTTATGCCTGCGCTTAGATTTGCGTGCCTGTTGATTGCGGTTAAATTTGTCACCAAAATTTGCTTGATTTTGTTCGGAAATTCAGGCTTTATCATTAGCTCGGTGATTGCCTCGTTTGCCGGTATTGATGCGATTGTTCTTAACTTGGCCGACATGGCCGGGCGCACCATTTCGTTCCAGACCGCGATCTTTACCTTCTGCCTTGTTAATGCGACCAACCTTCTCACCAAGACAGGCTATTCATTTGCTCAGGGCAGCCGCGCCTTTGCGTGGCGCTTTTTGGCTAGTGCGGGTGTGATTATTGCCGCCAGTTTGATTGGTTTGTTCGTGTTCTAAACAAAATTAAAAAAATATGCCCCTACTCTCGACCAATCCGGCCACTGGCCAGGTAATTAAAGAATGGCCCGAGCTAAATGCGGTCGAGGTGCAGGTAAAATTAACAACTGCTGACGCCGCGTTTCAAGATTGGCGCGCCAAAAGTTTGGACGAACGGGCAGTGTTTGTAAAAAAAATCGCCACCGTGCTGCGTGAAAATGCGGCCAAATATGGTTTGATAGCCACGCACGAAATGGGTAAGCCAATTAAAGAAGCCACTGCTGAGGTCGAAAAATGTGCGTGGGTCTGTGAGTATTACGCGGAAAATGCCGCAAAATTTTTGAGCCCTGAACCAGCCCCCAGTGATGCAAGTGAAAGTTTTGTCCGCTTTGACCCAATGGGTGTAGTACTCGCGGTAATGCCGTGGAATTTTCCCTATTGGCAATTGTTCCGTTTTGCTGCTGGGGCCGTTATGGCTGGCAACACCGTGGTCATGAAGCACGCGTCCAATGTACAGGGCTGTGCGGCCGCAATCCAAGAAACGTTTGATTTAGCTGGATTTCCCGCTGGGGTTTTTCAAAATTTACCAGTCGGTTCAAAGGCAATCGAAGCAATTATCCGTGATAAACGCGTAATTGGCGTGACCTTAACTGGATCGGAAAAAGCCGGCCGCGCAGTTGCATCAATCGCCGCTGACGAAGTGAAAAAATCCGTGCTCGAACTTGGTGGTAGTGATCCGTTTATTGTTCTGGCTGATGCCGATATCACAGCTGCTGCCCAAGCCGCGGCCACGTCCCGCCTGCTTAATTGCGGTCAAGTTTGCCTCGCTGCCAAACGCTTTATTGTTGAGGAAACTGTAGCCGCACAATTCCTCGCTGAATTTAAAACTGCCTTTGCCAATTTCAAAGTGGGCGACCCAACTGACCCCACCACCCAAATGGGCCCACTTATGAACGCCAACGCTGTGGCCGAAATTGACGAACAAGTCCAAACTTCAATTCAACGTGGTGCCCGCCTAATTTGTGGCGGTAAAAAAATCGACGGCCCAGGCGCCTTCTACGAACCAACCATCCTGGCCGAGATTAAACCAGGTATGCCTGCCTATGATGCGGAAGTGTTTGGCCCAGTCGCTGGCATCATTACCGTGGCCGACGCGGCCGAAGCCATCCGCATTGCCAATGATTCGCCGTTTGGTCTTAGTGCCTCAGTCTGGACATGTGATATACTCAAAGCCAAGCAAATCGCCACTCAACTCGAAGTTGGCTCAGTCTTCATTAACAACCTCGTCAAATCCGATCCACGTCTCCCACTTGGTGGCGTCAAACGCTCGGGCTTTGGGCGCGAACTTTACTCATTCGGCATTCGCGAATTCGTGAATGTTAAATCTGTTTGGATTAAGTAATATGAACAACACGGCACGCACTATTTTTAACGGTATTTGTGGTTTATTTTTTATAGGTCTTGGTTTATTTTACCTTTTATTTGCACCCTTCACGCGCCTTGTAATGGCTGGATTAAGTGATGTTACTTCACCCACAAAATTTTGGGTTAGTGTAATTATTGTCTTTCTGTGTGGTTTTTTGTTTTTGGCAGAATATCAATGTATACTTGAAGCGAAAATTAAATATCTAATTCGGACTGCGCTAGTCAAAACCATTCTGTTTGGAACTTTATTTATACAAGGTATTTTCGGACAGGAAATTAAATTCGGGCTAGGTATATCTGCTTTATTATTATTTATTTATTTGTCCGTCGCCCTATTTCGTTCTAATTCAACTCACCTAACCAAATAATATGAATCAAAGTAAACCCCAGTCATTTGGTCGCGTCATGCTTGGCTTTTTTTGCTGGCCATTGGCTTGCTATCTATTCCCCTGGGTGGGGTGATGGGCGTAGTAACAGGGATGTCTGGGCCAGCGGGATCAATTGGAACAATCGGAGCTGTTGCATTTATGATCGGTGGATTTATGTTCCTACTTGAATTTGCCTATTTAGTCAAGCCAGAATTTAATAAGGTTATTACTTTAGCAAAAATACAAATTTTTCTTTTTTTACTTTCAATGATCCTTGTATTCGAAGCTTGGCTGGTTAGTTTGACTGCTTTGATTCTATCGAGTTTACTCCTGATGTACTGTGTGGGATCCAAAAAGATGGGAGAATAATTTAGGTATGCCTGTTTCAATTTTGGAAATCACCAAAACCATCCGCCACCATATTTTGACCATGACTACGGCCGCTGGTTCTGGTCACCCGACCTCGTCTTTGTCCGCGACCGATGTAATGG
>CAYMID010000004.1:36848-41084 GCA_964390625.1 uncultured Gammaproteobacteria bacterium
ACGGCCGCTGGTTCTGGTCACCCGACCTCGTCTTTGTCCGCGACCGATGTAATGGCCGGCCTAATGTTTGATGGTTGGTTTAAATTTGACGTCACTAGTCCCGCCCACCCCAACAATGACCGTTTAATTTTTTCCAAAGGTCATGCTTCGCCCTTGTTTTATGCGCTCTGGGCAGTGGCTGGTGGAATTCCCAACGAAGAATTGCTAACGCTCCGCCGCTTTGGTAGTCGCTTGGAAGGTCACCCAACCCTGCACTTTCCCTTTACCGAAGCCGCCACTGGTTCACTTGGCCAAGGCCTGTCGATTGGGGTTGGTATGGCGTTAAACGCAAAATACTTAGATAAATTGCCCTACAAAACCTATGTGCTGCTTGGCGACAGCGAAATGGCCGAAGGCTCGAATTGGGAAGCCATGATGAGTGCGGCCCACTACAAACTCGATAATTTAATCGCAATTGTTGATGTAAATCGTTTGGGTCAGCGCGGCGAGACCATGTTTGGTCATGATGTAAAAAATTATCAAAAAAAAGCCGCGGCCTTTGGTTGGGAAACTATCGTTATTGATGGTCATAATCACAAACAAATTACAGCGGCATTCAAACAAGCCCACCGTGCACGCGCGCCGTTCATGATTATTGCCAAAACAATCAAGGGCAAGGGTGTAAATTTTTTGGAAAATAAAGAAGGCTGGCACGGCAAAACACTGGGTGAAGTGGAGCTGACAAAAGCCCTGGCATCATTGGGTAAAGTGGATGTTAATTTAATGTGTCCACTCAAAAAACCAGCGGACAAACGCCCGGTAATCACCAAAGCCAAACCATTGGCTGAATTAGACAAAGCCAAAGATTACACCAACGCTCTGTCTACGCGTGAATCATACGGACACGCCTTGGTGGAAATGTTTCCGCACTTCCCCACCATGGTCGTGCTCGATGCGGAAGTTAGCAATTCTAGTTTTGCCGAAACCTTCAAAAAGGCCTACCCCAAGCATTTTTTCGAAATGTATATTGCCGAGCAAAATATGGTGGGCGCGGCAATTGGTTTGGCCCGCCGGGGCAAAATTCCGTTTGTCTCAACCTTTGCCGCGTTTTTCACACGTGCAGCCGACCAAATTCGCATGGCTCGCCACAGTGGCGCAAACGTAAAATTCGTTGGCTCACATTGTGGTGTGTCAATTGGTCAAGATGGTGGTTCGCAAATGGGGCTGGAAGATTTAGCCTTGTTCCGCGCCATTCCTGATAGTGTTGTACTCTATCCCGCCGACCATGTAGCGCAAGAAAAACTTAGTATTTGTGCGGCTGAACACGATGGTATTGTTTATCTACGCACCACACGTGGTGCTGTAGATCCACTATATAAGCCAACGCAAATTTTCAAAATTGGTGGCAGTCACACCGTTAAATCGAGCGCCAAAGATACGGTTACCATTGTGGCCGCTGGCGTAACCTTGTACGAGGCCCTCAAGGCTTACACCGAACTAAAGAAAGCCAATATCACGGCACGCGTGATCGATTTGTATTCGGTTAAACCACTTGATGTCAAAACTTTGCAAAAAGCCGCGACCGAAACTCGGGCGATACTTGTGGTTGAGGATCATTATGCGGCTGGCGGCCTTGGCGAAGCAGTTGCGGCCGCACTTAGCGAGCACAAAACACCGGTCATTTCGCTGGCCGTCACAAAACTCCCGCAAAGCGGCAAACCCGCGGAATTACTGGCGTACGAACAAATCGACGCAGCCGCAATTGTACGCACTGCCACTCAATACGCCCGGTAAATCGCAACGTGCCCATCATTAGCCGCGAGCACAAACTGCGCGTCGGCCAATTTTTTTTGCCATGTTTGCCAATCTGCTGCCGACATAAACGCTCGGTGCAACGCCACGTATTTTAAACCGTGTTCTTTAAAAAATTCACGTGTGTATTGAATGCCCACCAAAAAATCCGCCACATCAGCGCGCGAACGCGACACTGCGCCCGAAGTAATTGGTTTTTGGTGCACAGTTTGATACAGCATATACTGCTCGTTGGCCGGCCAGCCCCCGGCAGGCACGTCTACAATCGCACCTGGGTCTGTATCCTGTGCGATTTGATAATATAATTGTGGCGCTTGCACGGGAGTTAATGGTGCGCGACCAGGTGCAAATTCCAACACTACCAACCCAACTAGCACACTCACCCCAACCACGGCCCCTTTGGCGCCATAGCGCCACTGCCACCGAGTCATTAATTCGCGCGCCCCAAACGCTGCGGCGAGCGCCAGTGCCAAAACCAAAAAAATCGCAAATCGACCGGCTGTTTTGGCCATTTGAATAATTGGCACACTTTGCACCAACCAATAATACGGCCAATAATTGCCAACACTATACGTCCACACACGGAGCATTGGTCCAAACGACAAAACCGCAAAAAAAATCCCGGTGCCTAACCAAAACGACAACTCGCGTCGGTTACGCCACCAGCCATACAGCCCCAGACCAATCACCACCATCCCTAAATACTGAGTCGATTCCCACTCATTTAAACCAATCTGCTTGTAATACGGCTTCACCTGCTCGCCTACCAACCAATGATAAGGCGGAGGTAATACAAACGACACCAAATTCGCACCATACATATCCCAGCCCCATTCTGGATAGTCTGCGGATTCTTTTTCAACAACCATTGGATAAATTAACGGCGCGCACACCGCACAAGTAATAAGCGCCGCAACCGCAGTCGCCTTAATTTTTTTTCCAAAATCATTACGCTCCCAGATCATTTGCCAGATCGCAAACAACGCACACCATAAGCCAACATATAGTGCATTATAAAAGTCAGTGTAAAATGTTAGCGCCAGCCACGCAGCAGTCCACACTGCAAAATAATACGGCCGCACTCCCTGCCATATGCGTCGCACACACAAAATCACGAGCGGAATAAATTGAATGCCAATAATATTTAAGTGGTGGTAAATATGACTAATGTGCCGCGGTGCGAGCGTAAAAATCAAACCTGCCAACCAGGCCGCGCGCTTATCTTTAACCACATCAAGCGCCATATAATACATACTCACACCCGACACAATGAGCGAAAAGAAAATGAGCAAATTAAAACTCGTGACCAAGTTAAAAAACAGTGAGAAAATTTGCGCGAGCACCGCGTTAAATGGCGAAATCGTGTGTAACAACAAACTCGTGCCTTTGGGGAAAAATAACCACACTGTGTAAAACGGATTTGTGCCGTCGCCTAACGCTTTTTGCCACCACCACAAATTCCAGTAAAATTGCTGGTTATCCTCGGGCGCACCTAGTAAATGTGTATTACAGTGCAACACTAGCGGCCAGGTAAACAAAATCGCCAGCGCCGTGTAACTAATTATTACCCACACTACGGTTGGTATTTTGCGAAAAAAAAGACGTAACATACGCGCTTAAATATACCGTTTGCTAATTTTATTGTAAAGCAAAAGAGCCCCGTAGGGCTCTTTGATTGTGCGGATTTTATTTTTCACTCACGCGACCACCGTAGTCGCCAGTTTCGGTATTCACCAAAATTTCTTCGCCTTCTTTAATGAAGATTGGCACCTGCACGGACAAGCCATTGTCCATAATCGCGGCCTTGGTTACATTACCACCGGCGGTATCGCCCTTAACTGCTGGGTCAGCTTGGGTAATTTTGTACTGAATTTTCTTTGGCAATTCAATCGCCACCACGCGTTCTTCGTACATAATACCGAGCACTTCCAAACCTTCCTTAAGGTACTTGGCGTCGTCACCAACCACATCAGCCCCAATATCCGTACTTTCGTACGTGTCCTGGTTCATGAAGGTAAAGAAGTCGCCATTCTTGTACAAGAATTGGAAATTCTGGCGCTGAACCTGCACAATATCCACGTTTTCCGAGGTTTTGTAGGTAATTTCCATGCCCTTGCCCGTAGCAATGCTCTTGAGCTTGGTTTTGGTAAAAGCCGAGCCCTTACCTGGGTTTACAAAGTGAAAGTCAGTCACCACGAACAAATCGTTCTGGTGGCGGATCACTGCACCCTTGCGAATGTCCGAGATGTCTGCCATATAGTAGAGATAATTTTTGACCCCGGAATACTAGCACAAAAGGGCTTTTTTGGCAAGTCTTAGGCTTTTTTGGGGTTGACAAGGCTTCTGTTTTGCCCTATCATTTCTTCATTACGCGGGTATCGTATAACGGTTATTATGTCAGTTTTCCAAACTGATGACGCGGGTTCGACTCCCGCTACCCGCTCA
>CAYMID010000005.1:0-38223 GCA_964390625.1 uncultured Gammaproteobacteria bacterium
TTATGATTAAGGAGGAAAGAATACATTTACTTCTCAATTGGAGTATACGTAAGATTAAATTTAATAGCCGCAATCGAGGGCCTTTTTTTAGTGAACGTGAAATTTGGTGGGCGGCATTTGGTCAAAATGTGGGAACGGAAATTTATGGTAAAGGGCCTGATTCGACACGGCCTATAATAATTTTTAAAAAACATTCCCATAATTCCGCACTAGTTTTTCCACTCACAACCTTCAAAGGAAAAGAATACCGAGGATCTAAATCGATTTGGGTAGCCGATAAGCGTAGTTTAGTTTTATTTTCACAGGCTCGAACAATTAGTAGTAAACGTCTTGTTAGAATGATGAAAAAGTTAAATACTAATGTGTTTGCTGAGGTAAAAAAAGAGTTTGTTGACTATTTATTATAAATTTAACAACCCCATTGTGGGGGGTTGTTGGGCCCAGGCTTTTCTGGGCAGTTAGGACTTATGCTATTGAACATTTCGTTAGCAGCCTATGAGAAAATTGTATAGTGTTGTTTTATTTTTGTCAAACAATGATTATTTTTAAAAAAATTATCACCTCAAAAAGTAAACAATTTGCCCTATCGTGTGCTGCTTTTTTGGTTGGTGTGACAGTAGCGTACGCGCTCGAGCTTAGATTGCGATGGGAAATCGGGGTGTTTTTTGGGCTAACATGTTTGGTGGGGGTAGTTTATTTTAAGCGGAGAAAAGGATTTATATTGGGGTTAGTATTTGCGAGTTTTTTTGTCGCTGGAATAATCCGTTACGGTCTGGCGTTTCCACGTGATTCACCTGCGCGTGTGGAACATTACGAGGGTCAAGCTACAGTGATTGGGGTGATTGTGGCTGAACCAGATATACGTCTCGACAGCGTGCGGTATATTATTTCGGCCGAAAGTGTGGATGGGTTTTTGGTTGAAGGGCGAGTATACCTGAAAAATGATCGTTACCCACAATTCGTGTATGGTGACCGCGTGCAAGTGTCCTGCAAGTTGGCCCGACCCGAACCAATTGTCGACGCGGAAACAGGTCAAGTATTTCGCTATGATTTATACGTGGGTTTGCAGCGTGTGTACGCAACGTGCAATCAAGCGCGCATTACTAAACTAGACAGCGGACAAGGGAATGTAGCGATGGCCTTTATTTTGCGAGGCAAGCAACAATTGGCCGAAAAAATTAGTGCCCTGTGGCCCGAACCAGAAGCAAGTTTTATGGCGGGAATTTTATACGGGTATCGGGGTGGTCTGGGTGGTTTGAACGAACAATTTAGTCGCACTGGCGTGACTCATATCGTGGCCGTTTCAGGTTTTAATATTTCGGTCATTGCTACGATTTTAATTACGGCAGCGACCTATGCCTGTGTGCCACGACAGCGCGCGTTTTGGTTGGTTTCAAGCGCCATTGTGGTATTTGTGATTTTTACCGGTGCCTCGGCCTCAGTGGTGCGTGCAGGCGCCATGGGGATTATTGCACTATTGGCCAAGTATGTTGGCCGTTCATCACGGATTGGTAATGTGATGTTGGCTGCAGCCACAATCATGGTAATCAATAATCCACTGGTGTTGTGGTCTGACGCAGGTTTTCAGTTATCGTTTTTGTCCACGCTTGGATTAGTGTATGTCGGTCCTTTATTCGAGTGTTGGCAAAAATATCTCCCAAATTTTTTTGGGCTACAAGAGAGTTTGCTATCAACTATGTCTGCGATCATCGCCACTTTGCCGCTTATTCTGTATCAATTTGGACGTTTATCAATCGTGGCGCCAGTTGTAAATGTACTGATTTTGTGGCTGATTTCTTGGTTAATGCTGGCCGGCGCAGTGGCGGTGGTGGTTGGTTTTGTCTCGTCTGCGCTCGGTGCGGTTGCGGCTTGGCCAGCCCACCTGGGGATGCAGTATATTATTAAGGTCGTGGCCTGGTTTGCAGCCTTGCCGGGCGCAGCCGTGGATGTGCGTGCCCCAGCCTGGGTCGCCATTGTCGCTTATGCCGCTTTGGTGTACGCTATCTATCGTAAACAATTTTGCAAATTATATGGACAAAATCATTCTCCTACCAACGGAAAAATATAATGTGTGGAGTTCAGTCTCGCTATGGATTTTTTGTGGTTTAGGCATGTTTTTTGCTTTAATTTCAATTATATCAGCATTGCGTGAATGGCCTGGCCCAAGCAGTGTCAAGGGTTTGTTAATTGGCGTTCCTATTTTTTTGTTCATGGCCTGGTTGCGGTGGCAGTTTATGGGCCAAAGTGTGGTTACACTCGATTCGCAGGGCATCACACAGCGCCAACCAGTAATCTCGCCACACGTAGATTGGAATAATATTGCCTCAGTGCAAGTGCGTGAAAGTACCAATATGGTCAATGGAGCTGGAGCACAAGTACGCGTGCACCGTCGTATTGTCGAAATTCAAACCAAAAATAACCGCCGGGTAGTGATGGTGTTATCAACTTTGAATCCAACTGACCAACAAACTATCCAGCGGTACCTAACCGAAGCCGCACAGACAGGAAAAATACCAGTCGAATTACACTCTCGCTTACCATAACATGCGCAAGAAAAAACCCCTCGTATTGGATTCAGCTCGTGGTTATGACTTGGCTGCGCCCACGTACGACACCAAAGAAAAATATTTAAATAGTTTTGATAAAGGCCGCGTAGCTGCCTTGCTTGGTGACGTAAAAGACAGGGTGCTGCTTGATGTTGGGGCTGGTACTGGGCGGATCAGTGTAATCATGGCCCAAAAAGGAGCCCAGGTGACTGGAGTGGATGTTTCGCCTGAAATTGTCAAAGTGTTGGCGCGCAAAAATCGCCATATCACCGCGTTGGTGGCCGATGCCGAATCATTGCCATTTCCCGATGCTAGTTTTGATATTGTTACTGCAGCTTTTTTAATTGTGCACCTAAAAGACCCAACTCGTTTTTTTGACGAGGCGTATCGGGTCCTCAAAGATGATGGCCTATTGTTGATTACCAATGTAAATCAAAAAGACCCACCAATTATCGAGACCAAGGCTGGACCAATTGTGATTGAATCATATTATCATCGCCCAGAACGGGTGCACGAAATTCTGGAAGAGCTCGCGTTTACCATCGTAGCCGATGAATTTATTACCGAGGGGGGAGTGTGGATTAACCAAATTATTTTAGCGCGTAAGTAAATAATCTAAGGAGGTTTATGAAAAAAATAATTTTCTTTTTTGCCATTGGTTTTGCCATCGTGTTTGGTCTGTTGTTTTTGCAGCAACAAGGTCTGATCGATTGGCGAGTGTCGCTACCAAAATTTGTAACTAACCAGAATAATGAGAGCCATGGCAACAAGCTACGGGTGACTTTTTTGGACATTGGTCAGGGTGACGCAACGTTATTTCAATTTCCCAGTGGGCAAACCATGTTGGTTGACTGCGGTCCAGATGCAGGCATTTTGGGGGCACTGGGCCGCAATCTGGCCTGGAATCAGCGTACTATTGATTATTTAGTGGTTACGCATGCGCACGCGGATCACTTCGGTGGTTGCATCGATGTGCTACAGCGTTTCACTGTGCGTGCAATTTATTACAGCGGATATGATGGCGATGGCGGTTCGTTGCTAGCTGCGTGGCACCAGGCAGTGGCAGCGGAACAGGTCGACGAAGGAGCCCAGTACGAAGTGGTCAGCGCGCCTAAATCCCTCACCGTCGGCAGCTCAACCGTGTCATTTATTTACCCAAATCATCCGGTCAGCGACAAACCGCAAGTTCCAGGAGAAAAAACGATTGATGTAAATGACACATCCGTAGTCTTGCGGGTTACATATGGGACGCAAGATGTACTAATGACTGGCGACATGGAGGCCCCATTAGAACACTATTTAGTGCGTGTGGCTTCCTCCAGTTTACCGGCCGAGATTTTGAAAGTTGGTCATCACGGTAGCCGTTCGTCGTCAAGCGAAGAGTTTTTGCGTGTGGTACAGCCCAAGGACGCGATTATTTCGGCTGGGGTAGGGAATTCATACGAACACCCTCATCGCAGCACTCTGTATCATTTGCGCGATTTTGGGGTTACCATCTGGCGGACTGATGTCGGGGGTGATATACTAGCGTCAATTAGCCCCGAGGCCTATGTACTCACGTCTTCGAAAAGTAATAATCATTAGCACCCTGTTCCTGGTCCCAACCATTGTCCATGCTGCCGAGTTTGATTTTGTGGTTAGTCGTGGTGTGTGGCTATCTGACAAAAATGTCTTAGCTGGTGACAAGGTGAAGCTTTATACAGTCATCAGCAACAATGATTTTGCCAGTTTGACTACCCAGGTACAGTTTTTTAATAGTGGCAAGAAAATTGGTGTTGTGCAAGTAAACAATCTTGTTCGCGAAGAAGCACGACAGATTGCTTTGGAATACACTTTGCCAAGTGGTGTTTACACTATTTCCGTAGCATTAGCTAATGCTGTGGGTACTTTGGCTAATGGCGAAACACGTAGTTTGTCCGATGCTGAGCTAAAAGCTTCGCAAACCAGTGCTAGTTTGAATGTAGATTTAGATACTGATAAAGATCGCCTTGGTAATCTTGTTGATACCGATGACGATAATGATGGTGTACTTGATGCCAAAGAAACTCAACAGGGGACTGATCCGCTTAAATCTGATACCGATGGTGATGGCTTGTCCGATGGAGAGGAAGGCGTCCTTGGCTCTAACCCACTTAAAGTTGACACAGACGGTGATGGTTTGAGTGATAAAGATGAAAAGGCTTTGGGCACTAGTTCAACTAAGGCTGACACCGATGGCGACGGCTTGTCTGATTTAGAAGAGAAAAAACGGGGCACTAATCCATTACTAAAAGATACTGATAAAGATGGAGTTGATGATAAATTAGATGCCTTTCCTCTAGATCCAAAAGAAACTATTGACACTGATGGTGATGGTCGAGGTGACAATGTTGATACTGACGATGACAATGATGCACAAACAGATGCGGTTGAAAAAATCCAAGGTACTAATCCGCGCATAGCTAATGCACCACCAATCATTGTTAATTCCGAAACCACGAGCGTTACGATTGTACAGAATGGGACTTCGTCAGTGTCTAAAAATTCAGTGTTATTAAATTATTCTGACAAAACTAAATCTACAAAGTCATGGTTTAGTGTACCATTAGTGGCTGGTATAGCAGCGGTTTTTTCATTAGTATGTTCAATCGTATTTTGGTGGCAAGCGTGGCGGCGTTCGACTGGCTCGCCACGTGATTAGTATGATATACTAAATCCAAACTTTCTATATGGGAATTTTCGGCAACAACGAAGAATCGTTTATCGGGGTTGATATTGGTGCACACGGTATTAAGTTAGTTGAGTTACGCAAAAATAAAAATCGTCCACAATTGTGGACGTATGGCATGATTGATGAACCGTTGGACGTGCACCAAAAAACCACACCTGCGGTTGTACCAGTTGTACCAAACCCAACAACGCACAGTGCACAGCAGTCGCCGTTTCCTGAAATGTCCGTTGACGAAGAGCGCGTTAATATTTACGCCACTGTCCTCAAAACATTAGTCAAAAAGGCACGTGTTCAGGGGCGTCGGGCCACTGCTAGTTTACCAGTTTCACAAGTTTTTCACGCTATTATCAATCTACCAAAAGTTGAAGATAGTCTAATCGATGGTCTGGTAAAAGCCGAAGTTTCCAAAATGTTGCCTGAACCATATGACAACATGCAGGTAGTGTACCAGCGTGTCACACTATCTGCGGTAGACGATAAAAAATTCATCCGTTTGTTGGTGACCGCTGCTCCTAAACGAATTGTAGCTTTCTATTCATCAATATTTTCCCGCGCCGGATTGGAATTACAAGAACTAGAGACTGAGGCTTTTGCTTTGGCGCGTTCATTGGTTGGACGTGATCAGAGTGTCTCAATGGTGGTAGATATCGGGGCAGAACGAAGTAATTTTTATATTGTTGATAACGGATTACCAATGACTCATCGTAGTTTGCAAGTCGGTGGTAAAAATTTTGATACAATTTTGGCTCAAACAATGGGTGTTGAAGTAGCTACGGTACAACAATTTAAACGCGATGCGGCGTTGTTGCCGGTTGATAGTTTGGACACTGAACCCTTTACGCGTTTGCTGGACCCAATTGCCAAAGAAATTCAGTATAGTTTTGAATTATATTTGCACCAAAGTGGTAACGAAGGAAAGCGACCTGAAAAAATTATTCTCACTGGAGGCGTGGCCTTATTTCCGCCAGTGATTAATTATTTAACCAAGAATTTTCCACTGCGCGTATTTATTGGTGACCCATGGGCTCGTGTGATGTATCAAGATCGGCTTAAGGGGGTAGTTCGACATGTTGGACCACGTATTTCAGTTAGCTTAGGTCTGGCGTTGCGGAATTTTTCGTAGTCGTGTTATACTGATCGCGGTATGCCACGCAAAAAAACGCCTCATATTCTACTCGTCGAGGACGATGCCTTTTTAGCCGGAATTTACACACGGGCATTTACAGCTGCGGGTTGCAAAATCACGGTCGCTGATAGTATCGCAGCAATCTTTAGTAATTTGCAAAAAAAGCGCCCGGATGTAATTTTATTCGAACGTTTACGTGCTGAAACAGGTAGCTTTGGATTAATTGCTCAAATTAAAGCTGATTCAGTTGGCCGAAGCATTCCAGTAGTTGTATTAACTAGTTTGGGTGAGCGTGAAGATGTGAAGGGTGCTTTGGACGCTGGTGCGGTTGATTATCTACACAAAGCACACGTTAAGCCAAACGAGGTTGTTTCCCGAATTTTATCTTACATCAATTAAATTTTATGACTTTACATTCTCGTAGGGGTTTTACCTTGATTGAATTGCTGGTGGTAATCGCTATTATTGCGTTGTTGTCGACTTTAGCTGTCGTTGCTCTTGGTTCAACACGTAAAAAAGCCAATGACACCAAACGTTTTTCAGATATTAAACAAATTCAAACCGCACTTGAGCTTTACTACAACGAGCATCAGGGGTATCCGGTTACCGGCAGCACAGGGGTAATGTTAGGAGACACCAACGCCGCTTGTCTCAATACCAGTGGTTTTGCTGCCCGTGGGTGTACTACTCCGTATATGCAACAAGTACCTCGTGATCCAAGTGGAACTGTGCTATACCAGTATCGGTCTTTGGATGGCAAAACCTATGTAATTGATTTTACGCTCGAAAGCGGCGTAGATAGTGTAAATTTGGCGGCTGGTTCGGTTCAGGCTACGCCATCACAAATTAAGAATAAATAAGCCAAAATTAGCCCAAAATCCCTCATTAGAGGGGTTTTTTGTTTTAAATTTAAAATTCCATTGACGGGCCTGTCAAAATCCTGTATTATAGGGGCGTTTTCGTGTTCTATGCCCCTATTTGCCAGTGAACAAGATCGAAAGTACGCCACGTTTGGCCTACGGATTGTGGGTGATTTTGGGGCCAGTATTGCGATTCCTGTAGTAGTTTTAGTTTGGCTTGCACAGCGGCTTGAGATTAAGTTTGGCCATGCGCCGTACTTAACTATCATCGCCTTTGTTGTGGCAGCCGCATTCTCTGGTTGGAGTGTGTATAGTAAGGCTAAGACCTATGCAGTTGAGTATCAAAAACTTAACGAAGCTGTCGCTAAAGTCAAAAAACCAATTACCAAATTATGACTGAAATTCATATTCCAACTTTGGCCCCAGAAGCCTTGGCTCATGCTGGTGGTCTAACCATTACCAACACCATGGTTAACGCTTGGTTAGCCATAATTATTTTTTTAGTGATTGGCGTTACCGTTACGCGCCGTGTGCGTTTGCGTCCATCGCGCTGGCAATTGGCTTTTGAAACTGGTATCGAAACTCTGTGGGGATATTTTGATCAGGTAACTGGTGACCGTGCCAAGACACAACGTTTTTTTCCGTTAGTTGGCTCAGTTTTCTTTTTTATCTTACTGTCTAACTGGCTTGGTTTGTTGCCAGGTACTGGTAGTATTACCGTTGGTCATACCATGTTACTCCGTCCAGCTAATACTGACTTGAATTTGACCTTGGCTATGGCCCTGGTCTCAGTAATTGGCTCGCACGTAATGGCGTTTGGAGCGATTGGCGTATTTACACATCTTGGTAAATTTGTACAAATTAAAAACGTTTTTAGGGCAATAACTAAAGGTCCAATGGCTCTATTTCAGGCCTTAATTGAATTTGCGGTTGGATTATTAGAAATTGTTAGCGAGGGTTCAAAAATTCTGTCGTTGTCATTACGTTTGTTCGGTAATATTTTTGCTGGCGAAGTTCTCATTTCAGTAATTTCTGCTTTGGTGTCAGCGTTAGTGCCAACACCATTTATGCTACTAGAAATTTTGGTTGGTTTGATTCAGGCTGCGGTGTTCGCAATGCTTACCTTGGTGTATTTAACCACCGCTAGCGAAGCACCACATGGTGCCGAAGAGCATCATTAATTGTCTGCTGTTAGAGCCCCTTGAATGGGGCTCGCTACAGTGGGTAAGACCACTTTTATTTAACCGGCGAGGTTAAAAATCCTTTTTCCCCTCGACCGTAAATAATTTTATTATGGGATCTATGTCTCAAGAAGCTATCGTGGTGATGGCCAAAGCGTTCACAATGGCAATTGGTGGTATTGCGCCAGCACTTGCGATTGGTAAAATCGTTTCCAAAGCCATGGAAGCCATTGGTCGCAATCCAGAAGCTGGTGGTAAAGTATTCGTACCAATGTTGCTTGGTGCTGCTTTTGCCGAAGCGATCGCGATTTATTCGCTCGTAGTTGTATTTACCCTCAAGTAAAGCGATTTCCCTTGTCCTGCGGGGCAGGGGAGCTTGGCTTTATTTGCCACTTAATTATTCTGTATGAGTGAAGAAACTGTAAACACTGAGGTTGGACACGAAACCAATACCGATGGTGGAGTGGCCGCGAGTTTGGGCTTAAACGCTCAATTGTTTGGTTTTCAATTGCTTAACTTTGCGGTGGTTGGTTTGATTGTCTGGTTTTTGATCCTTAAACCACTGACCAAAAAAATGGCTGAACGTCAGCAAATTATTAATGAGAGCTTAAATAAAGCTGAAACAATAGAAGCCAATTTTTTACTGGCTGACCAAAAAGCGCGGGAAATTTTAGATGACGCCAAGGTACAATCAAATCAGATTATAGCTATTGCAACCAGTGAGGCCAAAGCACAAGCTGATAAACTGAAAAACGAAGCAAAACTAGAGATCGATGAATTGGTGGTCAAAGCCAAACAACAAATTAAAGACGAAAAACAATTAGCTAAGGCTGAATTGCAACGCGAAATGGGCGCCATGGTAGCTGCTGCGGTAACCAAAGTTTTGGGAGCCAGCGTTGATGCAAAAATTGACGAAAAAGTAATTACCAGTACTATTAAAGATCTTTCGGCTCAGGAATAATATGCCTAAATTATTACCACGGCATTATGCCAAGATCCTGTACGAAGTGACCAAAAACTTACAAGGAGCCGAACTGGACCAGGCCGTGCAAAATTTCTTGCAGATGGTTAAGGATAGACATGCGTTTAAAAAGATGCCTTTGATCCTTAAAGAATTTGCCGAATACGCTGATGAAAAATCTGGGGTGGTGCGCCTAGAAATCACCAGTGCACGTGAATTAGAGGCAGACTTGGTTAGTAGCGTTGCGACCGCTTTTAGTCCCAAGGCTAAGGCTACGACCATGGTGAATCCAGAGCTAATTGGTGGAGTCGTGATTCGTACAAGACAAGCAATTCTCGATGCTAGTCTACGCACACGAGTAGCCCAATTGGGTACGACACTGGCAGGTCACCATTAATCCCTCCTGAATAATTATATTGTATGTCATACACTGATCAAATCATTGCTTCGCTCAAGAAAAATCTTGATTCTTTTTCGCCATCGGTGCAGGTTGACGAAATCGGTACTGTAGTTGAAGTTGGCGACGGTATTGCTCGTTTGTCTGGTTTGGAAAATTGTCAGGCCCAAGAAATGCTTGAATTTGCTGGTGGAATTACCGGTGTAGCCTTGAACTTGGAAGAAGAAACGGTCGGTGCAATTATTTTGGGTGATTACAAAAAGATTAAAGAAGGTGACATGGTCAAGCGAACTGGACGCATTATGTCGATTCCGGTTGGCGAAGGTTTAATTGGTCGTGTGGTAAATTCACTGGGTGAATCCATTGATGGTAAGGGGGCAATTAAAACAGACAAGATTTACCCAATCGAACGCGTGGCCCCTGGCGTCATGACTCGCGAACCAGTTAATCGCCCGATGCAGACTGGTATCAAAGCGATTGACGCGTTAATTCCAGTGGGTCGTGGTCAGCGTGAATTGATTATTGGTGACCGTCAAACTGGTAAAACCGCGGTAGCGATCGATGCGATTTTGAACCAGAAAGGTCAAAACATGATTTGTGTGTACGTGGCCGTTGGTCAAAAGGAATCCAAGGTTGCTCGTGTGGTGGCCAAATTGCGCGAAGCTGGAGCCATGGATTACACCGTGGTGGTTTCGGCTGGTGCTTCTGAACCAGCTCCAATGTCATACTTGGCGCCATATTCTGGTGTGACAATTGCCGAATATTTTGCCGACAAGGGCAAAGATGTGCTGATCATTTATGATGATTTAACCAAACAAGCGTGGGCATACCGCGAAATGTCACTGCTCTTGCGCCGCCCACCAGGACGTGAAGCTTATCCGGGTGATGTGTTTTATCTGCACTCTCGTTTACTTGAACGTGCTTGCAACTTAAACAAGGAACACGGCGGCGGTTCGATTACTGCGTTACCAATTATCGAAACCCAGGCTGGTGATATTTCGGCCTACATTCCAACCAACGTAATCTCGATTACTGATGGTCAAATTTTCTTGGAAACAGATTTGTTCTACCGCGGTATTCGCCCAGCGCTCAACGTGGGTTTGTCGGTGTCGCGTGTGGGTGGTTCGGCCCAAACCAAGCCAATGAAAAAAGTAGCCGGTAGTATGAAATTGGCTTTGGCCCAGTTCCGTGAACTCGAAGCGTTTGCACAATTTTCGAGTGATTTAGATGCTGACACCAAAAAGCAAATTGAACGCGGTCGTCGTTTGACTGAATTACTTAAACAGCCACAGTTTAGCCCAATGCCGGTCGCGGTACAGGTGGCGGTGATTTATGCAGCTAACAACGGCTTCTTTGATGGTGTTGCGGTCACTGACATTCAGACCAAACAAACCGATTGGGTTGAATTTTTGACCAGTACCAAGGGCGCCTTGCTCGACAAGATTAGTGGTGGCGACTGGAGTGCCGAAACCGAAGCAGAACTTAAAGAAGCGGCTGCTCAATTCTTTGCCTAATATGGCCGTTAATTCCAAAGCCATTAAACAACGGATCAAATCCGTGAAAAACACGAAGAAGATCACCAAGGCCATGGAAATGGTCTCGGCCGCCAAGATGCGCAAAGCCGTCGGGGCAGCGCTTAATACGCGTTTATACGCCACTTTGGCCCGTGAATTGTTGCAGAATTTGGCACGACGCAGTGGTGTTGAATCACCTCTGTTGGCAACTCGTCCTGTGCAAAAGATGCTGGTTATTTTGGTCAGTTCGAATCGCGGTTTGTGTGGAAGCTTTAATACCAATTTGTTCAAAAAGACCGCTACTTTATTGCGTGACAAGGTTAATATTAGCCGCCATCGCGTAACAGGTGGGATTGATATTGTGCCAACGAATGAAATTCAAGTAGATATTTTAGGGATTGGTAAAAAGAGTGCCTGGTTTGCCAAAAAAACGGGTCACAACTTGGTGGCAGCGTTTGATGATTTGAATGAACGTCCATCGTATACGCAAGTTTTGCCAATTTCGCAGTTAGCCTTGCGCGAATTTACGAGTGGTACGTATGATAAAGTTGTACTGGCCTACACCAATTACAAATCGAGTTTGGTACAAGAAGTAAAAATGCGTCAGCTGTTGCCAGTATCTGGTCCGGATTTAGAAAAAATGCTCGCTGATTTGCCGGCTGAACCCGAGGCACTTACGGTTGATCCCGAACAGTATATGTTTGAGCCTGATTTAACCACAATTGCCGAGACTGTGTTGCCTCGACTCGTGGAAATTCAGGTGTATCAAGCAGTATTGGAATCAGCGGCCAGTGAACACAGCGCCCGCATGGTGGCAATGAAAAATGCCAGCAGTGCAGCCGGTGATATGATTACAGGTTTAACTTTGCAATTTAACAAGGCGCGCCAGGCCGCGATTACGCAAGAAATTGCGGAAATTGCTGGTGGTGCCGCGGCCCTGGAATAATTTTATGCCTATGAACAAAGGAAAGATTACGCAAATTATTGGTGTGGTGGTCGACGCGCAGTTTGACGAAAAATTGCCAGAGATTTACCACGCGTTAGAATTTAAGCGCGACAATGGTGAAGTGTTGGTGCTTGAAGTACAGCAACACCTGGGTGGTAACACTGTCCGCGCTATTTCCATGGGCCCAACCGATGGTGTGGCCCGTGGTGCTGAGGTGGTGGACACTGGAGCCCCAATTTCTGTCCCAGTAGGTGAGGTTACTTTGGGCCGTATGTTTAATGTGGTTGGTGAACCAATCGATGGTAAAACTGCTCCAAAGAAAAGCAAGGTATACCCAATTCACCGTCCAGCGCCAGACTTCAAGAGCCAATCCCAGAAAACAGAAATTTTGGAAACCGGTATCAAAGTTATCGACCTGCTCTGTCCATTCTTAAAAGGTGGTAAGGTTGGTTTGTTTGGTGGTGCTGGTGTAGGTAAGACCGTTATTATTCAGGAACTTATCCGTAACATTGCGCAAGAACACGGTGGTTATTCCATGTTTGCTGGTGTGGGTGAACGTACGCGCGAAGGTAATGACTTGTACCGCGAAATGGAGGAATCGGGCGTACTTAACAAAACTGCGCTTGTGTTTGGCCAAATGAACGAACCACCAGGAGCCCGCGCTCGCGTGGCTTTGACCGCACTCGCGATGGCCGAGTATTTCCGTGACGAAGAGGGCCGTGATTTGCTTTTGTTTGTTGACAATATTTTCCGCTTTACCCAGGCTGGTTCCGAAGTTTCGGCTTTGCTTGGTCGTATGCCTTCGGCTGTAGGTTACCAGCCAACACTGGCTACTGAGATGGGTGCGCTCCAAGAACGCATTACTTCGACTGATAAGGGCTCGATTACTTCGGTGCAGGCCGTGTATGTGCCAGCCGACGACTTGACTGACCCAGCGCCAGCCACCACGTTTGCGCACCTTGACTCCACGGTTGTGCTTAACCGTGCGTTGTCTGAAATCGGTATTTACCCAGCGGTTGACCCACTCGACTCCAGCTCAACCATGCTTGATCCACAAATTGTGGGCGAAGAACATTACAAAGTGGCTCGCGATGTTCAAAAAGTTTTGCAGCGTTACCGTGACTTGCAAGATATTATTGCTATCTTGGGTATGGAAGAATTGTCTGACGAAGACAAGCAAACCGTATCGCGTGCCCGCAAGATTCAACGTTTCTTGTCACAGCCATTCTTTGTGGCCGAACAGTTTACCGGTATGCAGGGTAAGTATGTGCCAGTAGCAGACACGGTTCGCAGCTTCCGCGAAATCCTTGATGGCAAACACGATGATAAGCCCGAAAGCGCCTTTTATCTTAAGGGTAGCATCGAGGATGTTGTCGCCGCACAATAATTTAGGTAACGCCGTATGTCTTTAACTCTCAAAATCGTCAGCCCTGATGGTGTCACTTATGACAGTACGGCCGATTCGGTTAGTTTACCGACCGTGACGGGCGAGATTACCATCTTGCCGCACCACGTGCCGTTGGTGACTGTTCTCAAGGCCGGCGAGGTACGTGTCAAAGCACAGGAACAAGAATTTTTCCTCTCAGTATCGAGTGGAGTAGTTGAGATTCGTCCTAACAGTGTGGTGTATGTTTTGGCCGAAACTTCCGAGCGAGCCGAACATATAGATTTGGCCAGAGCTGAGGCTGCTCGCGCTCGTGCGGCTGAATTAATGCAAACGCAGGAGCGTTTGGATGATGAAGATTTTGCTCGTCTCACGGCCAGTTTGGAAAAGGAATTGGTTCGACTGCGTGTTGGTAGCAAGTATCGCAAGACATTATAAATAAAGCCCCGGTTTACCGGGGTTTTATTATCTGATTGACAAAAAATCCGTCACGGAGTATAATGGCGGCCCAACCTAATTTTTAGTATATATATCGAGTATTATGCGCTGCAATATGTGCGACACTACGATTCCTGAAGATATTCAATGCCCGGATTGCTCCCGGTGCGAGTCTTGTTGCAAAGGCCATAGTTCGATGGGCGGGGATAGCGATGACATGTATTAATCCCTGGTTCTAGACTTGTTTTGCGTAGACCTGCACTGTGGTGGTGCAGGTTTTTATTTTACGCCTATGAAACATCAGATTAGACAAACTCTAAAAATTTACGCCCGTTTTTCTTGGGCCTACCCAGGTGCGTTGTTTGGTTTAATCGCAGCCGTAATTACGGGGCAGGTTTTGAGTTTGTCTGCGCCGTTACAATACAAAAGGTTTTTTGACGCTTTATCAGGAACTGGCACTGCGACCTACGCGCAGTTAGTGCATGTGTTGTGGGTCATTGTCGCGATATATGCGACAGAATGGGTGGTGCGTCGGCTATTGGGCGAAGCAGGAAATCGTTTCCAAACCCGGGTCTCTAAGGATTTGTATGTCGCTTGCTTTGCGTATCTACACAAACATTCATTTGCGTATTTTAATAATAATTTTGTCGGCGGTTTGGTTAAACGGGTGAATCGATTTGTTAATGCCTTCGAACGTGTTTCTGACCGTTTGTTTTGGAATTTATTACCACTCGTGGTAAATGTAATCATGATTTTGGTAATTTTGAGCATTAAATCTGTGTGGCTAGGACTGGTAGTGTTAGTGTGGGTAGTCTTATTTGCAGGGATAAATTTGGCGTTAACCAAATATAAAATGCCGCACGATTTGGCCCGCAGTGAGGCCGAGACCAAGGCTAATGGTTTGCTGGCTGACTCAATTACTAATCATAGTAATGTTAAATTGTTCAACGGGTATGAACGCGAGCTAGCGAATTTTGCGGCCGCAAACGAAGAAGTGCGTCGTCGTCGTAAATTTGCGCTTGACCTTGATGCATGGTTTGAGGTGATTCAAACATTTTTTACCTACGCTTTGGAAATTGGGGTACTCTACTTGGCCATTCATTTGTGGCAAAAAGGTAAACTGACGCTGGGTGATTTTGTGATGATCCAATCATACTTGTTGACTTTATTCTGGCGTATTTGGGATTTTGGGCGCATGATTCGGCACACGTTTGAAGATTTGGCCGATGCCAACGAAATGACCGAAGTCTTTAATACTCCGCACGAAATTACTGACACCGCCGGCGCCGTGCCGTTAGTGGTTCGGAGTGGTGAAGTTGTGTTTAACAATGTGTCGTTTAATTATCATAAAACACGGCCAATTTTGACGAACTTTAGTTTAACGATTGCAGCAGGCGAGCGTGTGGCCTTTGTGGGGCCATCGGGTGCGGGCAAATCAACCGTGGTTAAATTGCTCTTGCGCCAACATGATATTACTGCCGGCAAAATTAAAATTGATGGCCAAGAAATTCGCAAAGTGACTCAGGAGAGTCTCTGGCAAGCGGTTAGCTACGTGCCTCAGGAACCAATTTTGTTTCATCGTTCATTGCTTGAAAATATTCGGTATGGTCGTCCCGAGGCGACTGATGAACAAGTAATTGAAGCGGCTAAACGCGCTCGCTGTCACGAGTTTATTAGCGAGTTGCCAGACAAGTATCAGACATTTGTGGGTGAACGAGGTGTCAAGTTGTCGGGTGGCGAGCGTCAGCGGGTGGCAATTGCGCGGGCAATTTTGCGCAACGCCCCAATTTTGGTTTTGGACGAGGCAACCTCGAGCCTTGATTCTGAATCCGAACATTTGATTCAAGAGGCTTTGAACGAATTAATGAATGGCAAGACTGTGATTGTGATTGCGCATCGTTTGTCCACGATTATGAGCATGGATCGGATTATTGTGGTTGAACACGGGACGATTCGTGAATCAGGTACACACACCGAATTACTAGCCCAAAACGGTTTGTATCGAGAGCTGTGGTCAATTCAGGCCGGTGGGTTTTTATTTGATAGTCAAATCGATAATTGACAAAAAACCAAAAATCCGCTACAATAGGGCAAATTTTTACCCCCTTATGGAAATCCGAAATATCGCTATTATTGCGCACGTAGACCATGGCAAGACCACCTTGACCGATGCGATCATGCGCCAGACCGGTATGGTTAGTGAAGAGTCGCAGGCTTCGATGGACTCTAATGCACTCGAACGCGAGCGTGGCATTACTATTTACTCCAAAAACGCTAGTGTCATGTACAAGGACACTAAGATTAATATCGTGGACACTCCGGGCCACGCTGACTTTGGTTCCGAGGTTGAACGCGTACTCCGTTCAATTGACTGTGTGTTGTTGATCGTGGATGCCCAAGAAGGTCCAATGCCGCAAACGAAATTCGTGCTCAAAAAGTCGCTCGAACTTGGTCTTAAGCCAATTGTAGTGCTCAATAAAATTGATAAGCCAGCCGCAGACGTGAATCGCGCACATGACCAGGTACTCGAACTCTTCATGGATCTGGGTGCCAACGATGCCCAACTCGACTTTACCACCGTGTACGCCATTGGTCGTCAGGGTGTGGCCAAACTCAAAATGGAAGACGAAGCCAAAGACCTGACACCGCTTTTGGACACGGTTTTGAAACTCGTACCACCGGCCCCAAACAATGTTGAGGCGCCATTCCGCATGCAGCCATTTAACTTGGGCTATGATAATTACGTTGGCCGCCTCGCTGTTGGTCGTGTGTATGAAGGTAGTATTAAAGTTGGTGACAAGGTCATTGTCAAAAAGCCGACTGGCGAAACACGCAACAGTAGTATTACTAAGATCTTCACCTTCAAGGGCATGGAGCGAATCGAAGATACTCAGGCTAGTGCGGGTGACATTGCCATGATTGCCGGTGTCGCTGACATCGATATTGGTGAAACGATTTGTGTGAATGCTGAGCAGGAACCATTGCCAGCGATCAAAGTTGATGAACCAACTATTTCGTTAAACTTCCTGGTTAACTCGTCACCATTTGCTGGTAAAGAAGGCAAGTTTGTGACCAACAGTCAGATTCGCGAGCGTCTGGAAAAAGAACTCGAAGTCAATGTGGGTTTAAAAATTGATTTTTCGGCCGCTGATCACTACAAAGTGTATGGTCGTGGTGAATTGCATGTGGCAATTTTGCTCGAAAACATGCGCCGCGAAGGTTTTGAAATTCAAGTTTCGCAGCCACAAGTAATTATCAAAGACATTGATGGTGTTAAATCCGAACCATACGAAGAAGCTACTGTGGATGTGCCAGAAGCCTATGCTGGTACGGTGATTGAAAAACTCGGTAAGCGTAAGGGCCGCATGATTGATATGCGTCAGGCTGATGGTCAGTCCCGCATGGTATTCGAGATTCCAACGCGTGGTCTGCTTGGGTATCGTGGTCAGTTTGTAATGGATACCCGTGGTGAGGGGATTTTGTGCAGTCGGGTATTGGAATTCCGTCCATACGCTGGTGAAATTGAAAAACGCGATGTTGGTTCCATGGTTTCCATGGAAACTGGCAAGGCCCTTGGTTACTCACTCTTTAACTTACAAGATCGTGGTACATTGTATATTCCGGCTAACACCGAAGTATACGAAGGTATGGTTATTGGTAATGTGAGCAAAGGCCAAGACATGGTGGTAAACCCAATCAAGGGTAAGCAGTTGACCAACATGCGTGCCTCTGGGTCTGACGATGCCTTGTTGTTGATTCCACCAGTTGAATTAACCTTAGAGCGCGGCCTTGAAATTATGGCCGAAGATGAATACTTAGAAATTACCCCAAGCAGCGTTCGTTTGCGTAAGCAGATCTTGAAAGAATCCGAACGTGTGCGCGCTGGTCGCAAAGGTTAATATGACGACTCTCCACGTTAGCAACATTGCATTTCAGGCTACTGCGGCCGACCTGGCTGATTTATTTGCAGTCATTGGTCCAGTTAAATCGACGCGCATTGTTACTGACGAGGAAACTGGCCATTCACGCGGCTTTGGATTTGTGGAAATGAACGATGAAGTGGCGGCAGCTTTGGCCCTTGACCGTTTTAATGATTACGAGTGGTTTGGACAACAACTAACAGTTCGTCCGGCTCGACCAGAATAAGAAGATAAAAAAACTCCCGATTGTTCGGGAGTTTTTGTTTCTGGGCTTAGACCGCAGAAGGGATTACGTTCACGTAAGTGGTAAGCTTCAGTTTACCGTCAAAGCGAGTGCGCTTTTGGCGTTTAAACTGGGCTTTACCAGCTACAGTGGAGAAGAGGGTGTCGTCGCCACCTTTGAGAACATTCTTACCTGGGTGAATCGCGGTGCCGCGTTGGCGGACCAGGATGGTGCCGGGTTTAACAGTTTCGCCGTCGCCGACCTTCACGCCCAAATACTTAGGTTGTGAATCGCGGCCTAACCGGGTACTACTACCGGCTTTTTTATGTGCCATAAGGCTGTAAAATGTTAGGAGCTCTGTAGATTTCCCCCTCCCTACCAAGAAGAGTACTGGTCTACAGCAATGGGCCCAGTATAGATGATGAAGCCGTGTTTGTCAAGGGTGGGGAATTACGGTATAATTTGGGCATATGCGCTTTGAATGGTACCCAATACGTCTATTATTTCGACAGCGAATGGTCCGAGTGTCACTAGCCTCGAGTACACTGATTAATTTGGGGGCGTGGATAGTGCTGTGGTTAGTGCCACGGCCACCAGCTGGTGGCCAGGTTTTTTTGCATTACAACGTTATTTTTGGGATTGATAAGATTGGCACATACAGTGATTTGTTTGCTGCCCCGCTGTGGGGTGCGGTGATCCTCTTAGTTAATATGATCATTGCGTGGCTTATTCTGCCAAAAGCCGCGGCCATGGCTGAATTTTTGGTTTTGGCTACGGTATTTGTAGAACTCGGTACCTTGCTGGCAGCAATTTTGCTTTACCTCATCAATACTTAACTATGGCCCAAGCCCGAGCAGACTATGTTTGGCTGTCATATTTTGGCGCCTGGTTATTGTTTGGGTTACTAGTCTTAAGTTCAGCTGGGGTGGGGGTAGGATTGGATCTTTTTCATGATCCTTATTTTTTTATTCGCCGACAACTTTTATACGGTGTTTTGCCGGGGTTAGTATTATTTTGGTTGGGTGCACGTATCCCGTATACTGTTTGGCATAAAAAAGCGCCGTTGATTTTTGCGAGTAGTCTAGTATTGTTATTCTTAGTGTGGATTCCTGGTTTAGGAACTAGTTTTGATAAACATGCGCAGAGTTGGTTGGCGATCAGTGGATTTTCGTTCCAACCAGCCGAGGTGGCAAAGCTGGCCCTTATTATTTTTTTGGCCTATTATTTGCAGCGGAAAGGAACTGGCATTACCTCGTGGGAGGCAGGCTTTGTACCTACCTTGGTAGTGGCCTGTGCACCGGTGTTATTAATTTTGCTACAGCCGGATCTAGGGACAGCCTTAATTTTTTTGGGCATCATCATTGCCATGTTGTATGTAGCAGGGGCGCGTTTGGCGCATTTAGGTAGTTTAGTGGCCGTAGGTATGGTCGGGGTATTATTAATGGCCTTTATGTCGCCCTATCGTTTTGGGCGATTAATGACTTTTATGCACCCCGAGCTTGATCCTTTGGGTATTGGTTACCAAATTAATCAAGGATTTTTGGCGATTGGTTCTGGAGGTTGGTTAGGGTTAGGACTTGGACATTCACGACAAAAGTTTCAATATTTACCTGAAGTACAGGCTGATAGCATTTTTGCGGTAGCGGCCGAAGAGCTCGGTTTTATAATTACAGCTTCTTTAATTATTTTATTCGTGTTGATCGTGCGTCGGGGTTTACATATTGCTCGCATTATTCCAGACCAGTTTGCACGACTGGTAATTGTTGGGATTTTGGCCTGGTTCATGACCCAATCTTTTTTAAATATCGGGGCAATGGTTGGTTTGTTGCCGCTGACAGGAGTACCACTACCATTTATTAGTCATGGTGGAAGTGCTCTATTGGTGTCCCTGGCTGCCGTAGGTATTTTGACAAACATTAGTAAGTATCGTTCAGAATAATTATGCACTCACGTTACAAAATACTTTTTTCTGGTGGTGGTACTTTGGGTTCGGTCACTCCGTTACTTGGTTTAGCCGCCATTTTAAAAAATAAATATCCAGAGGTGGAAATTGTCTGGGTGGTTACCAAAGGTGGACCAGAACAAAGTGTGGTAGAAGCAGCCGGATACCGTTGTATAACTTTGCCAGCGGCAAAATTGCGCCGTTACTGGTCGTGGCGCAATGTGCGTGATGCGTTCACTTTGGTTGGGGCATTTTGGCGGGCTAATCGAGTTTTGTGGCAAGAGCAACCCCGGGTGTGCATTAGTGCTGGCGCCTACGTGTCAGTGCCGTTGCACTGGGCCGCGTGGTTACAGGGAATTGCCACCTGGATACACCAGCTAGATGTACAGCCTGGTTTGGCTAATCGACTGATGGCCCGAGCCGCCCGGTTAATTACCGTAGCCTTGCCACAGTCTGTCCAATTTTTTCCCCGACGCAAGACTGTAGGTGTGGGGAATTTTGTCCGTCCTGACATTGGTCATGGTCCAGAGTCAATTGGTCGTGCATTTTGGCACATTGGCGATCATGATCCAGTCGTATTAGTCCTGGGTGGTGGCACAGGCGCTGAGCGCATTAATGAATTAGTGACTGCGGCTGCGCCCCAGATATTGTCGACCGCTCATATTATTCACAGTTTGGGGGCCGAACGACCAGCCGCGGCTGCCAATCGTTTATCCGAGCAATTTCCAGGGCGGTACCGGGCAGTGCCTTTTTTGGGAGCCGGTATGGCCCAGGCCTATGCCGCCGCTGACTTGGTGATTACCCGTGGTGGCTTTGGTACCCTGACCGAACTGGCTGCCTTGGGTAAAGCAGCGATAGTTATTCCTAAACCAGGTCATCAACAGGCAAATGTTAAATATTTTTTGGATAAAAAAGCCATCATTGCCGTGGACGAACGCCTAACTGACGGTGATCATTTGGCCCAGGTCATTCGACATTTATTGCAACAGCCAGGTTTACGTGCGCAACTAGGTGCACACTTGCAGGCAGCCGCCCCAATGGCCAACCCAGACAAAGTACTGGCATTGGCGGCACGCTTCCTCTCATAATTTTTCACTTTGTGCTATACTAGTGGCACTGTATGCCTCAATCAAATTTACTTCGACCAGGTGAACAACGCGTTGACGATGACGTGTGTGTATTTGCGCAAACAAATTTTCGCAATCAGTTGCGTCGTTTTGGTATTAAGACCGATGACCGTCGCCGGCACATGTATGTGATTGGTAAAACTGGTATGGGTAAAACTACCCTCATGGAAAACATGGTTTTATCCGACATATACAAGGGGAATGGGCTTGGGATCGTTGATCCACACGGTGATTTTGCCGAAAAAATTATTGATTATATTCCGCCGCATCGTATTAATGATGTTGTGTACTTCAATCCATCTGACGTTGATTATCCAATTGGGTTTAATGTTTTGGAAATTAAAGATGAACGTCAAAAACATTTAATTGCTGCTGGTTTAATGGGCATTTTCAAAAAGATCTGGCCAGATGTGTGGAGTTCGCGCATGGAGTATATTTTGAATAACACACTGTTGGCGTTACTGGATAACCCAGGCTCTACGTTGTTGGGGATTAACCGCATGTTGTCTGACCGGGCTTATCGTCGTAAAGTGGTGCGTAATGTTAAGGACCCGGTGGTAAAAGCATTTTGGCAGACTGAGTTTGCGGCCTATGAGGACCGTTATGCCAAAGAAGCCGTAGCGCCAATTCAAAATAAAATTGGGCAATTTTTGTCTGCGTCAGTTATTCGCAACATGGTTGCACAAGTTACCTCTACCATCAATGTGCGCGAAATCATGGACAATAAGAAAATTTTTATCATGAATTTGTCCAAGGGCCGCATTGGTGAGGATAACAGTCGTTTGCTTGGCGGTATGCTGATCACCAAACTTCAATTGGCAGCGATGGAGCGGGTTGATATACCTGAATCAGAACGCCAAGATTTCTTTTTGTACGTTGATGAATTCCAAAATTTTGCTACGCCAAGTTTTGCCAATATTTTGTCCGAAGCTCGCAAGTATCGCCTGAGTCTAATTATGGCTCATCAGTATGTGTTGCAGTTAGACGAGGTTGTGGCAGCAGCCGTATTTGGTAACGTGGGTACGCTGGTTTCGTTCCGAGTTGGTGGTGGTGATTCCGAGGCTTTGGCCAAGGAATTTGGTCCGTTGTTTACTGAAGAAGATTTGGTCAATCTTACTAAATACCAAATTATTCTTAAATTAATGATCGACGGTGTTGCGTCACAGCCATTTAGTGCATTAACAATTCCACCAATTGGCAATCCGACCAGTTCGACCGAAAAAGTTGTTCGCGTTTCGCGTGAGCGTTATGGTAAAAAACGTGAAATGATCGAAGAAAAGATTTTGCGGTGGAGTGGAATGTCGGGTGATAATGATGAAATTGATACGGAAAAAGCCATTGATTCTGCCCCGGTTCCACAAGGGGTCACTGGCTTTGAGTTTGTCGGCGAAGCCGCCAAGGCAGATCAAAACGTAAAACCTGTATCATTGAATGTATTAATGCCTAATAGTGAAACAAAACCACCATTATCCACAGCCGTACGTGAGCATCAGCCAGCTTATGCCGAGACCACTCCGCCGGCAGTTGGCGAGAGTGGCAAGAAAAAACGCAGGCGAAAACGCAAGAAAAAATCAGGAGGTGAAGAAATACACAATGGCGGAGAAGCCGTCGCAATTGAATTTCCGCCTCCATTGGCACTTAGTGAGTAAACGTTATAAAAATTTCGACCGCGCTCCAGGACTGGGCGCGGTCTTTTTTTTGTCATTTCTTCTCCTGGTCTTCGACACGCGCGGTGTCAGAAGCCTTGCGTTGTCTGGCCTGAGCCCGATCGCGAAGTACCCTTGAGAAAGCAGTGTCTGGCCCGAGGGCGCGTGCGATCCGGCCAGTGGGCGGTGGAACCAGTGGCCAGGTTTCGTCCGGCGTGAACGTAACTGGCGGTTTTTTACCTCTAGACCCCATGGAAATGAACCCCCTAATAATTAGTAAACAGGAATTCAGTGGGACCGTCAATTTGTGGTTAAATACTTGACAAAAACCCCAACTTAGGGTATAATGGGCGCACATTGGGTAACGGCGTCTCAGCAAGGTTCCCAAAGCCCGTTCAGGGCAGGTCGATTTTAGTAGAAGTCTCAAATCACTTTGGGAACCCAAAAAAGTTTAGAATATGAACTTTGGTCCTCGTCAGATGGTTAGTGTGGACATGTCGTGCGCTTCGTGCGGCAACCACATTAGCGAACTGCCATTCCAACCAACCAGTGGTCGTCCAGTTTATTGCAACGAATGCAACCGTGCTCGTCGCAATGATCGTCCAGACCGCTCAGCAGGTCCTCGCGCTCCACGTCAGATGTTCTCTGTGAACCTCAACTGTGGTGATTGCGGTACTGCTATCACTGAGTTGCCATTCCAGCCTTCGGGTGACAAGCCAGTATATTGCCGTGCTTGTCTCCAGACTCGCCGCGGTTAAGGCGTCTCCAGAAAAATCCCTTCAACCTCGGTTGGGGGGATTTTTTAGTAGAGGCTATGTCCAAAAAAACCCGCAAGAAAATTTTAGTGGCCATGTCTGGCGGAGTTGATTCGTCGGTGGTGGCTGCACGCCTTGTAAAAGCTGGTCATGATGTGACGGGCGTGTTTGTAATTAATTATGATACGGCGGGCCCAAATTGCTGGTTGCCTGATTATCGCGATGCTGTGCGTGTGGCGGCGCATGTGGGAATTCCAATTTTGCGTTGGAATTGTGTGGCCGAGTACCGCGCCCGTGTGCTTGATTATTTGTATGCGGAATACGCAGCCGGGCGTACGCCAAATCCAGATGTGCTGTGTAATCAGTATGTCAAATTTGGGGTGTGGCTCGATAAAGCGCGCGCGGCAGGTTTTGATTATCTGGCCACTGGCCATTATGCGCAAACTCGCGACGGTGCATTATTAAAAGCCAAAGACACAAACAAAGATCAAACGTATTTTTTGCATCAAGTTACCCGCGAAGCTCTACAACAAACACTGTTTCCAATTGGTGATTTAACCAAACCACAGGTCCGTGCGCTGGCTAAAAAATGGCAATTACCAACAGCCCAAAAAGGGGAGAGTATGGGCATTTGTTTTGTGGGTGAGGTGCCAATGAAAGAATTTTTGGCGGAAAAAATTAAACGCCGACCAGGTCCAATCATCACGGCCGAGGGTAAAGAGATGGGGAAGCATAGCGGCTTGCCGTTTTATACCATCGGCCAACGCCACCAACTCGGGGATACTGCGTCTGTTGCCAACCAGGGCCAGGCTTGGTATGTTATAGAAAAGCGGGTCAACGACAATACCCTCATTGTTGGGCCAAAAAATCACCCAAAATTACAGTCTCGTACAATTCGTGTGGACCGGCTGCACTGGATTGGGAAAGCACCGCTCAAATCGTTTACGGCGCAGGTGCGTTTACGCCACCGCGGCGCCCTGCACACAGCGCAGGTCGTGCCAACAGCGCAAGGCTGTGAATTACGTTTATCAGAGGCCGAGTGGGCTGTAGCCCCAGGCCAGTTTGCCGTTATTTATCGTGGCACTGTCTGCCTTGGTGGTGGCGCAGTGACCGACGTTGTTTAATTGTATGTCTGAAATTCAAAATCGTTGGGTTATTAGTCTAGCAGCAATTGTGGCTATTAGCTACGATATTTTTTTCTGGCACGAAGGTTTAGGAAATAATTGGCTATGGTTTACGGCGATTTTTCTGGCTGTGACCACAACCACACTGGTCATGGCAAAGCGTTGGCACAATAGTTGGGCAACCTTGCCTGCGTTGGCTGCGATTGGTTTTGCGGTCAGTACTGCGCTTTATGCAAATGAATTTGCGACTAACTTGGCACCTCTACTCACGATTGTGCTTGCTTTGACTTATATTGGGTTGGCTGGGTTTAGTACAGGTGCGATGTGGCAAATTCGCAACTTTGCTTTTTTTGAACATTTTGAAACTATTTTTACAGGCTGGCGCGCTACTTTGCATAATGCGGCGCAGGGGCGTGAAGGTTTACTTCGTCAAATTGGCTACGGTCTTTTGATTGCGGCGCCATTTGTCATGATTTTTGGTTTGCTGTTTTCGTCAGCAGATATGATTTTTGCGGATTGGCTCGAACGTCTTAATGTGTGGGAATATGGTTGGCGCGCACTCCGCACCTTGCTTCTTGTCATGGTTGGGATGGGTTTCTTTGCAACGTTAATGCGAGGAAACGGCAATGCAGAATTCCGTCCTTGGGTATGGAAAATGCCGGTGGCTACAGTAGGTGTTGTGCTCGCACTTCTCAATTTGTTGTTTGCCTCGTTTGTCACCATTCAAATTAAATATTTTTTTGGTCAGGCCAATTATGTGCTAAATAACGGTCTTTCGTATGCTGAATACGCGCGTCAGGGATTTTTTGACCTGGTGGCCGTCATGGTAATTGCGGCTGTAATTGTGGTGGCGGTGTATCGTTCGTACGCCAATGTAGCGCGCAGTTGGCTTGTCACAATTTTGCAAACCGTGTTTGTGGCTCAGGTTGCAATTGTCGCAGTGTCAGCCCTCAAACGTATGGGTTTATACCAAAACATGTATGGTTTTACGACTCTCCGCCTGTACGTTGAATGGTTTATTTACTTTGCCTTGATTTTACTTGTGTTCGCAGCCGTGGCTCTGGTTGTGCGTCTTAGTTTTCGTCGTTTTGCCGGCGTAGTGCTTGCACTTGGTTTGCTGGCTAGTACAATTATTTCGTGGATCAATGTGGACCGCCTCATTGCTGCAAATAATATTGCTCGGTGGTATAATGGTCACGAGCTTGATACAGAATATTTGTCCACGTTGTCTCTCGATGCTGTCCCTGCAATTGCTAATTTGTTAAAACCTGATGTGTTTAACAAATTAGCAAAGTCGCAGTACGACGACATTGCCGGCTATTGGACTGCTAAACAAGCAGAGGTAGCCAGTGTCACGCCATTGTCGCATACCCTTTCGACCATACAAGCCAAAATGACGTTTGCAGAAATTGATCATAAATTCTAAATATGCTTTCAGCTAATGAAATTCGTACACGGTATTTGAATTTTTTTAAAGTCCAGGGGCATGTAATTGTGCCTTCGTCTTCGTTGTTGCCAGACAATGACCCAACCACGTTGTTTACAGGTTCAGGTATGCAGCCAATGATTGCGTATTTATTGGGTCAGCCACATCCACTAGGAAACCGTTTGACTGATTCACAAAAATGCTTTCGTTCGCAGGATATCGAAGAAGTTGGTGACAATCGCCACACCACTTTTTTCGAAATGCTTGGCAATTGGTCGCTTGGTGATTATTTTAAGCAAGAGCAAATTTCTTGGATGTGGAGATTCTTGACTGATACCGAGGTTGGCCTAGGTCTTGACCCACAGCGTTTATATTTTACATGCTTCCGTGGTAACGAAGAGATTGGTATTCCTCGCGACGAAGAGGCTGCTCAGTTGTGGCAAAAATTATTTGCCGAAAAAGGCATCGAAGCCAAAATTGTTGATTATCCCGAAGATAAAGGTCTGCAGGGCGGTCGTATTTTTTATTATAATGAAAAAAAGAATTGGTGGAGTCGTGCTGGTGTGCCAAGCAAAATGCCAGTTGGCGAGCCAGGTGGTCCAGACACCGAAATGTTTTGGGATTTTGCACCAGAGTGCGGCGAAGGACATTTGCATGGTGAAGATGACGCTGCTAAATGGGGCTCTGTGTGCCATGTAAATTGTGATTGTGGTCGTTTCATGGAAATCGGTAACAACGTGTTCATGCAATATCGCAAGGCCGAAACTGGCTTCGAAGAATTACCCCAAAAAAATGTTGACTTTGGGGCTGGACTCGAACGTTTGGCGGCCGCTGTGCTCAATAATTCTGACATGTTCGCGATTGATTTTTTCACTCCGATTTTTAGCCGTCTACAGGAATTGTCAGGCAAAATTTATGATCCAAAAAATGGTGAAGCGCGTATCACGTATGCATTCCGTGTGATTGCCGATCATATCCGCGCGGCCACGTTCTTAATGGCCGATGGTGCGTTACCAAGTAACAAAGATCAGGGTTATTTTACACGTCGTCTGATTCGTCGTGCTGTGAGGTATGCACATAATTTAGATATTAAGGAAAATTTTTGTGCAGATGTTGCTGTGAGTGTAGCTGAAAAATACAAGGATGCTTATCCAGATTTGTTTGCAAGAATTGAAACAGTCAAAACAGAAATTGCCAAAGAAGAAACCAAATTCCGTCGTACCATTGTCGATGGTATGAAAAAATTTGGTGATTTTACGAAACATTTGCAGACTGGCGAAGCAGTTCCAACTGCCAATGTGTTTGATTTGTACCAATCATACGGATTTCCGTTTGAAATCACACAAGAATTAGCAATTGAGCGCGGTTTAATGGTAGATGAGCCTGCCTTCCGGGCTGAGGTTAAGAAACACCAGGAACAATCACGTGCTGGTTCAGAACAGAAGTTTAAAGGTGGTTTGGTTGATCATAGTGATATGAGTGTGCGCTACCACACGGCAACGCACTTGTTGCATTCAGCCGTTTTGGAAATTCTAGGCCCACACGCAGTACAGCGGGGGAGTAATATTACGCCCGAGCGTTTACGCTTTGACTTTGCGCACGGTGAAAAATTAACTGACGAACAAATTAAAAAAATTGAAGACTTGGTTAACGCAGCAATTGAACGCGATTACCCAGTGTCCTTCCAAATTATTCCACTGGCCGAAGCTCGTGCCAAAAAAGCGATCGGTTTATTTGGCGATAAATACGAAGAAATGGTCAAGGTGTATACAATTGGTGACCCTGAGGGGTTGCCAGTGGCCGATGTCAGTGCGCCAACCTTTAGTCGTGAATTTTGTGGAGGGCCGCACGTAGAACATACCAAGCAGGTGGGTGGCCGCTTTAAAATTCTAAAAGAAGAAGCCGTTAGCGCTGGCGTTCGACGTATCAAGGCGATCGTTGAATAATATGCATGAACGCCTGTCTCGCTTATTTGCCCATTTGTGGGCCCACCGGGTCCAGTTTGCCCGTTACACCGTAACTGGGTTCAGTGCAGTTGTCTTAGATATGGGTAGCCTGTATATCCTCAAAGAGTGGTTTCACTTTCGGCCAGTTTGGGCAATTGTGGTCAATCAAGGATTTTTGGCTAATTATGTGTTCTTACTTAACAAGAAATGGTCGTTTCAGGCCCAGGGTCGAACTCATCGTCAGGTGATTCGATTTTATATACTCTCAGCATTTAATTATACAGTTTCGGTCACTTGGATGGGCTTTTTTAGCCATATTTTTGGAGAGCATTGGTATTTGTTGATTCGGCTAGCGAATATTGGCTTGGCTACAGGGTGGAACTTCCTCCTGTACAAATTCTGGGTGTATCGCCATTAACTGTGCATAACTTAGCTTAATTTAGAGGCTTGACAGCCCTGGGCGCCTGGGGTATAATAGGCCTCGTAATTTTCTCTCATGCCTAAAGACAGCGTTTTGGAGGTCCGTGGTAAGATCGATGAGGTTCTACCAGGAGCAAAATTTAGGGTTATCTTGGAAAATGAGTTGGTTGTAATCGCTCATTTAGCCGGAAAATTGCGCGTCCACAATATTCGTTTGAGTATTGGGGATGAGGTTAAAGTAGAGCTTTCGCCCTACGATTTGACCAAAGGTCGCGTGACCTACCGTTTCTAAAACTCAATAAATCAACCAGTGCGGTGGAGCTAACGGTCAGCGGACCCCTAAGACGGGCAGGACCAAATGTTGGCAAAGATATCGCGGCAGTGGTTGAATTTTTTTGTTTATAGAGGAATTTAGTAATTTTAATTATCGTATGAAAGTGACAGCCTCAGTTAAAACGCGCTGCATGAAGTGCAAGGTCGTACGCCGCCGTCAGGTGGTTCATATTATTTGCGAGAATCCACGCCACAAACAGCGTCAGGGTACTAAACAGCGCATTAAAGCCGCTTAATATTATTCAGTATGCGTATTGCCGGTGTAACTATTCCAAAGGAGAAGCGTCTCGTAATTGCGCTTGAATACATTTACGGTGTTGGTCCAACCACTGCTCACAAAATTGTGGCAGCAGCTAAACTTCCACTCAGTAAGCGTGTTAGTGAGTTGACTCAAGACGAACAAGACATGGTTCGTAACATTGTTGAAAAGCAGCACACGACCGAGGGTGACCTTCGCCGTCAGGTGCAAGCCAACATTAAACGCCTCAAGGATATCAAGGCTTACCGTGGTATCCGTCACATGCGTCATTTGCCAGCCCGTGGTCAGCGCACTAAGACCAATTCGCGCACTGTCCGTGGCAACAAGCGTAACCTGGCTCCAAGTGGTAAGAAGCCAGCCGCACAGAAGACCTAGTCTTGATTTAACTGCATTATATGGCTGAAAAGAAAGTTGTAAAAAAGAAGAAAGTACTCAAGCTCGTTGCTCATGGCCGTGCTTATGTTCAGGCCACCTTCAACAACACTATTGTAACGGTGACTGACCAAAATGGTGATGTACTCGGTTGGGCAAGTGCTGGTGGTGCTGGTTTTAAGGGTGCCAAGAAAGCTACTCCTTACGCTGCAGGGATGGTAGTAAAAAAGGTTTTGGAATCGATCAAGGATGCCGGCCTTAAGGAAGTGACGGTTTTTGTTAAGGGTATTGGCGGTGGTCGCGAAGCTGCTGTTCGTGCTTTTAACACCAATGGTGTGCAGGTATTGGGAGTTAAAGATATGACCCCAGTTCCACACAATGGTTGCCGCCCACCAAAGCGTCGCCGCGTCTAATTTGGTAACTATTTTGTTCTGATATGGGAAGATATACTGGTCCACGTAATAAAATTGCCCGCCGCTTTGGCGTGAACCTTGGCCTCAAGAGTAATCCGGCCAAAGTTGCTCGTCGTTTGAATCAGCAGCCGGGTGTTCATGGTCCTGGTAAGCGTGTTAAGGCACCTTCCAGTTTTGGTAAGCAGCTTTTGGAAAAGCAAAAGGCTAAATTTATTTATGGTATCCGCGAACGCCAACTTCGTCGCTATGTTGACGAAGCTACCCGTGTTAAGGGTGATTCCGGTGTTCATTTGCAACAGGCTTTGGAAATGCGTCTCGACAACGTCGTGTATCGCATGGGTTTTGCCCTCACTCGCGCTCAGGCTCGCCAGATGGTGACCCACGGCATGTTCTTCTTGAATGGTAAGAAACTTGACGTTGCCTCACACTTGGTAAAGCCAGGTGATGTAGTAACTGTTAAGCCGTCCAAGGCCAAGAGCAAGTTGTTCGAAGGTATGACTGAAAAGTTGGAAAAAGCCACCCTGCCATCGTGGGTGTCCAATGACCCAGCCGCAATGTCGGGCAAGGTCTTGAGCGCTCCACAAAAGGATGACTTTGAGAAAATTTTCGACGTTACCCTTATTATTGAGTATTTCTCTACCCGCTAATATGGAACACATTCTCATTCCGTCAACGATCGAGTTTCAGACTACTGAAAATCCGTTGGTTGGTAAGCTGGTAGTGACTCCGTGTCACCAGGGTTATGGTACAACGTTGGGCAATGCACTTCGTCGCGTGCTCTTGTCATCCATTCCGGGTGCGGCAGTCGAAGCCGTAAAAATCGAGGGTGTACAACATGAATTCTCGGGTATTGATGGCGTGCAGGAAGACGTAATTGATATTTTGCTGAACTTGAAGCAGTTGGCCGTTGTGTCCCACAGCGACGCGCCAGTCAAATTGACTTTGACTAAAAAAGGTCTTGGTCCAGTTACTGCCGCTGATTTTGAAAAGAACGCTGATGTGGAAATTATCAATCAGGACGCCGTTTTGGCAACTGTTACTGACGCTAAGAAGACTTTCTCGATGGAAGTCATCGTAGGTCGTGGCTTGGGCTATATCCCAGCTGCGGAAAAGAACAGTAAGAATCTCGACTTGGGCACCATGCTCGTAGACTCCTTCTACTCCCCGGTTAAGGATGTTGGCTACGATGTGGAAAACACCCGTGTTGGCGATATTACTGACTACGAAAAATTGACATTGACCATTGAAACCAATGGTACAATCATGCCTCGGGACGCAGTTCGTGAAGCAACTAAGATCCTGATGAACCACTTCAGTATTATTCTTGAAGCGTCTGAAACCTCTAAAGAGGCGTAAGTTTGAAATGTTATGAGACATCAGAAAAAATCCGTAAAATTAGGCCGTGAGGCTGGTCCACGCAAGGCGCTTTTGCGCAGCTTGGCCGAAAGTTTGGTTTTGCACGACGGTATCAGTACCACCAAGGCCAAAGCCAAGGCAGTGCGTTCGGTGGTGGAGCCATTGGTTACCAAGGCAAAGCGCAATCAAACCAGTGATCGCGAACAAGTAAGCAAGGTGTTGTACACCAGTGCTGCTATGAACCGCTTGTTTACTGAGATTGCTCCTCGCTACACCACTCGTGCCGGTGGGTATACCCGCATTATTAAGATCGGCCGCCGTCGCAACGACAGTGCGGAAATGGTCAGAATTGAGTTTGTTTAATCCTATGGCATTAACTAATCCCGCTCCACGCGTAGTGGAAATCGACGCGGCTGGTCAGGCCGTAGGTCGCGTAGCTACTCAGGTAGCGATGGCCCTAATGGGCAAGGACAAGCCAGGCATGGTGCCTCACCTTGATCCAAACGTGTCAGTAGTTGTAAAAAACGCTGGCAAGGTAATCTTTACGGGTAAAAAATTAGCCCAGAAAGATTTTAAACACCACACCATGCACCCTGGTGGTTTGAAGATTGTGGCCATGGCTAAAATCTTCAAGATGGATCCAGCCAAGGTTATGCGTCACGCGATTAATGGCATGTTGCCAAAAAACCGTCGTCGTACTGACCTGATGAATCGCTTGACTATCGAAGCCTAATCTGAATATTTATGGCTACTAAAGCAAAAACTACAGGTGGCGCTGAACGCGCTGTTGGTCGCCGCAAAACCGCGGCTGCCCGCATCCAAATGGCTCCAGGTAATGGTACTATTACCGTTAATGGCAAGACGCTCGAAGCGTACTTCCCAGTGGCACTTTGGCGTGAAAAAGTGGTTGCCCCACTTAAGCTCGCTGGCCGCGAAGGTCAACTCGACATTAGTATCAAAGTTAGCGGTGGTGGCGTACACGCCCAGGCTGTGGCTGCTCGTCATGGCATTGCCCGCGCTTTGACCAAGTGGAACGAAGACCTCCGTCCAGTACTCCGCGCCGAAGGTTACTTGACTCGCGATTCTCGCGCCAAGGAACGTAAGAAGCCAGGTAAGCGCAAAGCTCGCCGTGGTCACCAATGGAGAAAGCGTTAATTCGCAATTTTCAAAATCAAAAATCCCTCGCCAACTTGGTGGGGGATTTTTTGTTTTCAGTGATTGAAATGTGTACAGAGGTGCAGATTGGTGGTATGATTAAGGCATATTTCTATGGCTTCGTTATTCAAAAATACGAGCTTTATGCTCGCGGCTTCGATTGGCCAAAAAGTAATTTCGTTGGTGTACTTTGCGTTGGTAGCTCGCTTATTAGGACCAGAACAAACCGGAGTATATACGTCTGTGTTGGCAACCACCACAATTGCAGTGGTATTTGTGGATTTAGGGCTGACTAATGTGTTTATCCGCGACACTGCGCGTGACCCAGCGCGGTTGCCGGTAGCGCTCGGTAACATGTTAACCGTTAAACTAGCGACTGGTGTACTGTCATACTTGAGTTTATTGCTCGCTGTATATTGGTTTGGTTTTGGACAGGAGTTTTTGATACTAACCGCAGTGTCTGGACTCACCATGTTGTTTGACTCGGTACATTTAACTTTGTACGGTGCGCTACGCGTGCGGGGCGAATTAAAATACGAGGCTGTGGGAATGGTAATGAGCCAATTGATAACACTGGTGATCGGCGGCGTCGCTTTGTGGTTTTGGAGCGGACCCGTGATTATGCTTTTGATTGGTTTTTTGGTTGCCTCAATAATCAATGTTCTATACGCCTGGTATCAGTTGCATCGGGCTGATGTATCGGTCAGATGGCGGTGGCCGGGAGCCCATTTTAAAGGACTGATGATTACCGTAATTCCTTTTGCTTTAGCAGCAATTTTTAATCGTATTTACTCGTATTTGGACGTGCTCATGCTCAATCGGTTAGCGGGTAATGCGGCAACCGCATTATACAGCACACCATCTAAAATTACCTTTGCATTTCAATTCATTCCGTTTGCACTTGTGGCAGCTTTGTATCCACGTTTAAGTGAATTTTATCAAACAAACAAAGCTAAATGTGCGCAAGCTTTTACCGACAGTTTTGTATACTTGGTTTTAATTGCTTTGCCAGTAACACTGAGTTTGTTTTGGTTGGCTGAACCGTTAACTCTATTTTTATTTGGTGAAAGATACCGTGGGGCAATTGTGCCATTACAAATTTTAGGTTTAAGTTTGGTGTGGGCGTTTGCATCGTTCCCAGTAGGTGCGTTACTCAATGCGAGTAACCGACAAGCTCGCCAAACTGTTTTGACTGGGATTGTCTTAGTTATTAATGCTGGTTTGAATTGGTATTTTATCCCGCATTTTGGAGCCATTGCCGCAGCTTGGGCCACGTTGGCTGGTAATGTGTTGCTGACTGTTGGTGGTTATATTGTATTGCCGCGTGATGCTGAAATTAAACACGCATCAGTGGCTTTGAGTATGACAAAGATTGTGTGTGCTGGTGCTGTTATGTCAGTGGCACTGAGCGCACTGCGAATGTACTTACCATTTGTGGCAGCCGGAGCGATTGGGGCTGCAATCTATGTAGTAACAGTTGTTTGTTTGCGGGTAATTGCCCCTGAACATTGGCAACAATTATTTAGTAAAGTACGTCGTCAATCAACTCCACCTGTAATATGAAAAAAACATTAATAATTACCTTTGAATATCCGCCACAAGTTGGAGGGATTGCCACATATGTACACGCGCTAGCGAGTGCATTACCAGCAGCTGACACGATTGTGTTGGCACCGCCGGCACGCGATACTCAGGAGTGGGATCAAGCACAATCATATCGAGTGATTCGAGCCTCATTTTTGTATCCGGCGTTCGTGTGGCCGCGTTGGTTAGCCCTCTGGCGAGTGGTTAAAAAAATTGTCAAAGCCGAGAAAATTGAACGAATTTTAATCCATCATGTGTTGCCAGTCGGTTATGTGGCACAATTAATTATGCGTTTTTTGGGCGTGCCATTTGTGGTTTTTTCACATGGCACTGACATTGCTTTAGCCACCAAAACTAAGTGGAAAACAAACCGCTTGCGACAAGTTTTGCGTCAGGCACACGCGATCACATTTAACAGTCAATCTTTGGCGTCGCGAGCACTCGCCCTAGTACCCGAGTTCCGCAACAAGGCCGCTGTTTTGTATCCCTGCCCCGATGAAATGTTTTACACGCCGCCACCTGCGACTGAGTTGGAAAAACTCCGGACCAAACTGGCCTTGGAGGGTAAGCGGGTGCTGCTAACAATCGCGCGTTTAGTTGATGGTAAGGGATTTCCACACCTGATTCCGATTTTAGAAACTGTACTTAAAAATAATCCAAACGTGGTGTGGATTATTGTTGGTAGTGGACCAAAAACAGCCGAAGTCGTTAGTTTGATTCAAAAGCACACCCTGCAAAATTCAGTTCGGTTTGTAGGTGAGGTGCCACACCACGATTTAAATTGGTATTATCATTTGGCCGATGTGTTTGCTTTGTTAACACACCCAGATAAGGGTCAAGAAGAGGGTCTGGGATTGGTTTTTTTGGAAGCTGCAGCAGCTGGCTTGCCGGTGATTGCGGGTAAAAGTGGCGGGGTAGAGGAGGGTGTTCACAATGGGGTAACCGGTTACATTTTTGATGTGTACAACCAGAAACCCGAAATTAGCGCGGCCATTGTTAATTTGCTGCAAGACGCAGATTTAGCCAAAAAATTGGGCCAAGCTGGTCAAGCACGCATGAAGGCCGAGTTTAACTGGACTCACCAGTTGGCTGGGTTGCGCGCCTGGCTTGAGTAATGCCTGTCCCTCGTGTATAATCGTACCGTATGAAAGCCGAAACGCCCCGAGTACGCCGTTTTTTTCAATCCCGTCTTTTCTGGCTAATCATTGTGCTATTGTTTGGCATTATTGCAGCTGGTTTAGGTCGGGCGTATTATCAGGATTATCAAGTGGCCCAAGAAATCCAGGCCCTGCAAGCACAGGTAGAGCAGTTGCAAAAGAAAAAAATCGAATCAGCTGCTTTGCTGTCGTATGTAATGAGTCCTGAGTTTGTCGAGGAACGTGGTCGCACCGAGTTGAATTTGAAAAAACCCGGTGAACATGTGTTGGTAATCCCTAATGCGCACCGTGCAACCAGCACTGTTGAGCAGGTTTTGCCCGAAAGTAAGGCGTCAAATCCAGTACGGTGGTGGTATTATTTTACAGTACATCATTTACCAATAAATGAATAATTTATTTTCGTATGATCGAAGAAAATCAAAGTAGTGAGGTAGAAGTAAAGGCTGAGGAAGTTAATACATCCAAACCTGGCCGCAAATTATGGCTGCCATTGGTACTCGGTAGTATTGGGGCAATTTTAGTAGTTGGTATTGTAGCCGAGGGGTATAGTATTTCGCGTGTATATAAGGGAGATGCCTCTAATTGGTCGGCCACTACCGCTCGTTTGTTTGGTCTAACAGCGGCTAGTGTGAATGGCGAGCGCATTAGTTTTGCTGATTATATTCGTGACCGTCGTTCCATGAGCCGTTTTTACGAAGTAAACGCTGGCCAGGAATCTGCGCCAAAAGATGCGCAGGAAGAATCGGATCGTATCTTGAGCCGCTTGGTGGTCAATCGTCTGATCGAAAAAGCAGCAGCTGAACAAAATGTTATCTTGGCTGCGGCTGATTTAGATAAAGCAAAAACTGATTTCTTACAAAGATTCGGTGGCGATACTGCCAAGGCCGAGGAGTTTTTGCAAAAAAATTATAATTTAAATTTAGATCAGTTCATGAATAATGTGGTTCGCTCAGTGTTACTGGAACAAAAATTGGCTGAATCATTTATTAGTAAAAATGGCGGCAGTGCCTCCCAGCAAAAGGCGGCTGAAATTATTGCCCGTGTCAAAAAGGGCGAGGATTTTGCTAAACTTGCTAAGCAATTTGGGACCGATGCTACCAAGGATAAGGGTGGTGACTTAGGTTGGTTTGGTCGCGGGGCCATGGTGCCAGAATTCGAGGCCGCTGCCTTTGCTCTTAAGAACGGCGAAGTTAGTCCAGAGCCAGTTCGGACTGAATATGGCTATCATGTAGTAAAAGTAACTGGTACGCGTACGGTTAAAAGCACGACTGCCGGGCAGCCAGATGAAACCGAGGTACGGGCCAGCCACATTTTGATTCCAGTTGACAGTGCGGTCTATACATCTTATATTAAGGACCTTATTGCCAAGGCCGACGTCCATGTGTTTGGTTCGCTCCACGATCCATTTACGCAGCTAAAAGCCGAGGCTCTCAAAAGCACTGGTGTGGCCACCACTACCAAGTAGTTCAACAAAATGCGGGGAGCGCGACTCCCCATACGCGGGTATAGTATAGTGGTAATATGCGACCTTCCCAAGGTCGAGCGAGGAGTTCGATTCTCCTTACCCGCTCATGTCCGTCCTGGTCTGGTTTCCCTCAAGGTTTTGAGTGAAGTAAGACCGGGATGGTGTGCTCAGCTCCGACATCAACGTGATCGGGGACAGTACTTTGCCGTGGAGATTGCGAGCGTGATTGAAGCGGACCTTGGTCGACCCGGTGCGGCAATAGCTGCACTGGGTTTCTCATCAACAACTAGCGGATTAAATCTTGCTTGTTTAGGAGGTTATAATCGTGTTGAATTCAGATGGTAGTGACAAAAAGAATTTGCCTCGTGTTGAAGATGTTAACCCGTTTTTGCTCGCAGTTGTGCGAGCAAATGCTCCAGAGCCTGCCTCACCCAATCCACCTCGCATTAGGATTTGGCTTGCCAAACGAGGGGGGTTTTTCATTTGTCTACTTGGAGTGGTTGTTGCCTGGGTGTTGGCAGTCCCATGTGGCTATGCTCAAGATGATCTGAGCATGCAATGCCTGGTAGCCGCGTGTTTGGTATTGACACCAGCATTTGCCGTGTTTGTTGGTGACTGGCTGATCGAGTGGGCGGAACGACGCGAACAGGAGGCCGTCAAATCAACCGACTGAGGACGAAACACAGACCCCATGTTTTTTGCGAGAAACATGGGGTTGATCTATCTGTATAAATGGCTAATTTAAGCCATTTTTTTGGTTTTTGGCTTGCGTTTTAGCCCTACCTGTGCTATAGTTGGCCTACTTATGAAATTCTCGGTTTCTCGCATTGCCGCCTTATTTGGCCTAGTTATTCTGGTCGGGTGGGGGTGTGCCCAAAAAAATACCAGTACAGTCCCGACCAAAACAGCCGAAGTTAGTACAAATACTACCCAAAATTCCTCGGGTACCCCTGCTTTGGAACAGACAGCGGCCCAGGCCGTGGTCCCAAGTGCCAATACGACCCCACTACAAGCCCTTAAAAAGGCCGTAGGCGGGCAGGAGACGGCTAAAACGGTAAAGAGTCCAGAAACCTACCAGAAAGCTCTAGGGACCTACCAATATCGCCTCCAATTCTTGAATTGTCAGTCTAATCCAGCTCGGCTGACCCTTAAGACGGGCATGCCTTTGATGCTTGATAACCGGGACAGCGAAAAACACACCTTTAAAATGGGTAAGCAGTCCTTCTCGGTTTTGGGGTATGACTATGTCATTGCCAAAGCCCCAACTCCTGGTACCTACACCATTATTTGCGATGGCGGTGGTGCAGCCGAAATCCAGGTGCAGGGTTAATTGACACTCGTCATTCCCTGCGTTATAATCTCGCTCGTGAAGTTCGAACCTAAACCGATTTGCCGCTGCACTTCGTGCAGCGTCCAAACGCTCGGAAATGCTTGAACAAGCTCAGAATTTCGCTCGCTTATTTGCCGATGTAGCTCAGTTGGTAGAGCGGCACATTCGTAACGTGCAGGCCACCAGTTCAATCCTGGTCATCGGCTC
>CAYMID010000006.1:0-26816 GCA_964390625.1 uncultured Gammaproteobacteria bacterium
ATATGAAATTCCAAACTGCCATTACCCATATTACCCCCGCGGGCGAACGGATTCGCGGCTATGAATTGGCCGAATTAGCCCAACAAAACAGCTTTGCCAAGTCAATTTGGCTACTTTTGCGTGGTGAGTTACCAAACCAGGCCGAGGCCAAATTGTTCAGTGCCCTTTTAACCATGGCCATTGACCATGGCCCTGGTACTGCCTCTGGGCAGGTTACGCGCATTGCTGCCTCGGCTAAAACTTCGGTCCAGGCGGCTGTGGCCGCTGGTTTATTGGCGATGGGTGAACGTCATGCCGCCGCTTTGGAGAGTGCGGCGAGATTTTTTCTTGAGCATAAGGACACAAGTGATGTGGCTGGTTTAGTTAAAGAATTAAAAGATAAAAAAGTCCGTATCCCTGGTTTTGGTCATGCCGTTTTAACCGAAGATAAACGTAGCACATTTTTATTAAGCATGGCGCGTGAATTGCAGTTGCATGGACCGCACGCTGCATTTGCGGAAAAAGTTGGCGTAGAATTAAATGCCATTTCGAGCAAACCATTACCATTAAATATCGACGGTGCTATGGCCGCGATTTTACTAGATCTCGGTTTTGCGCCGCAGGCCTTAACTGGCGTATTTATTATTGCGCGCGTGCCAGGCCTAGTTGCGCAAGCGACCGAGGAAATGACCAATGATGTCGGTTTGCGACGCCTAGCCGAAGATCAAATTGAATACACTGGTCCAGCCCCACGCCAGCTCGGGTAATATGGAGGTGATTGTTGATTTGCACATTCACTCCAAGTATTCGCGCGCTTGCTCATCTAATTTGGTGTTGCCGGTGATTGCTAAAACCTGTGAACAGCGCGGGATTGGTCTGGTGGCGACTGGTGATTTTACCCATCCGGGCTGGTTTAAGCATCTCACAGAAAATTTGCGTGAGACCAGTGAAGGCATATATCAATTGGCTGATGGTTCGTCGCCGACGCGGTTTATTGTTGGTACCGAAGTGGCGTCAATTAAAAAACACAAAGACAAGTTGCGACGCGTGCACCATTTGCTGTTTGCGCCGAATTTGGCAGTGGCGGCGCAGTTCAACCAAAAATTAGTTGATCGCGGTTTAAACATTCGTGCTGATGGCCGACCAATTCTTGGGCTCACCTCCAAAGAAATATTGGAGCTAATGCTCGAAATTGACGAGCGTATGTTGATGGTGCCAGCGCATGCCTGGACACCGTGGTTTGGAATTTTTGGTTCAAAGGGTGGTTACAATACGCTCGAGGAAGCGTATGATGAACTTACACCACATGTTCGCGCCATCGAAACGGGCCTATCCAGCGATCCGCTCATGAATTGGCGCGTGCCCGCGGTTGATGGTCTTACGCTCATTTCCAATTCAGACGCGCACAGCCCACAAAAACTCGGCCGCGAGGCTAACGTGTTTGCATTTGAGCATGAGTCCGACATTTCATATTCGGAAATACGGCGTATTATTCAAACGGGTGACCGTGCTAAATTTTTGCGCACCATCGAATTTTATCCTGAAGAGGGTAAATATCATTACGACGGTCATGCGGCGTGCCAATTTTCGTGTCCACCAACTGAAACTAAAAAATATGGCGGCCTGTGTCCCAAGTGTGGCAAGCCCTTGATTATTGGGGTTATGAATCGTACCGAAGAATTGTCGGCCCGTAGCGAAGCCGAAGCGCGCGCACTGGACCGCATTCCGTTTCAAAGTGTAGTGCCATTGCCCGAAATTATTGCCGATGTACTTGGTGTTGGTGTGAGTAGCAAAAAAGTGGTGACGCAATACAATACTCTGCTAGAATCCCTTGGATCTGAATTTGAAATTTTGTTAAAAATTCCGTTTGAAAAAATTGCCAAGGCGAGTACACTGGAAATTGCGCGCGCAGTGGAGCGTATGCGTAGTGGCAATATCACTATTACGCCTGGATATGATGGGGTTTTTGGTAAAGTGCACGTGTTTACCGACAACGAACAGCGTCGTAATCGCCAAGAAACACTGGAGCTATAATCTTGTGGTAATAAAAAATCCGACCGAAGTCGGATTTTTTGTGTCTAAGAAAAATTATTTCTTAGCAGCGCGACGGCGCTTTGGAGCAGCCTTGCGAGCTGGGCGCTTTGCGGCTTTACGCTTTGGAGCAGCCTTGCGAGCTGGGCGCTTTGCGGCTTTACGCTTTGGAGCAGCCTTACGCTTAGCGGCTGGCTTTCTTTTGGCAACTGCCATAAGATTCAGATTAATGATTGGCGCAAATTTGATGGGACCATGGTACACACCAAATGGTATTGCGCGAGTTGGAGAGTTTACACGACAAGCATTGGCGTAAACATCTCAGGCTGCGTGTAACACGCAGTGTTCGACCTTTGTGTGTAGTATAAATTGTTTTGCGCAAAATGAAAATAGTTTTTTGTGCAAACCTGTGTATAACTTTTGTGGTAAAAAAAATTTGCAAAATATTTTTTTGCAAATTGTGCTCCCGCCAGGAGTCGAACCTGGATTTCCGGCTTCGGAGGCCAGTGTCATATCCATTAGACGACGGGAGCGTGTAAATTTTATTTTTCTAACAATTCATTGGTAATTGTATCCATGCGCGCATATATTTTTTTGGTCCATGGTACAGAAAATTTTTTTTCATGCCATTGCCGCACCGCATCAGTGCGCATCCAGGTGACCACTTCGCGTAAAGCCTTTAAAAATAAGGGTAAAGCCGCGTTGTTTTTTACAATTGCATGCCGTGTTAGTAAATTGTAATTTATTAAAAAGCGGTAACTCCACTGATGTAAACGACTGGAAGAAACAAGAGCGTGAATTTTTTCTAAACGTGCCGTTGATAAAATATCGATTTTGTCTGCATCGGTCAAGAGCGTCAACAACAAACGAGTGCGTGGTCGTAATAACCACTTAAATAAATTGCCTGTACCAAAACTGTGGCAAAAAATTAAGCGTGTCGATATACCAGCTACACTACCAAACAAACGCAAGCGAATTGTTTCGCGCCACAACATGAGAGCGGATAGCAAATCATCAAAGAAAATCATGAATACAAATGACGAGCGCTGTAATACTGTGCGACCAACATCATGCCACCAGGCTGCCAAAATTACGGCTTCGGTTTCGTCAGAGGTTAATTGCAAAGTATGAGCGCACAGCTCGACTGTGGCCGCAACGCTAGCCGCGTGGTGGTATCCATGAATCGGGTCGGCCGAATTACGCATGCGTTTGGCTGCGTAGTCAACTAGAATCTGTACTTTTGGCGAATAATGCATAGATGTGGGCCAGGGTGGAATCGAACCACCGACCGCGTCGTTATAAGCGACGTGCTCTAACCCCTGAGCTACTGGCCCGTGATACCCTACAGTATACTCTGGTGACGAGGCCGAGTCTACCATGAACGGCTTGCTTTTTCAAGATATTCAGGTATAATCCGCTCAATTATGTCTGTCACACCCCAAACCCACCGTGTTACCGAAACCGAATCTGGCGAGCGCCTAGACGTTATTTTGGCGTCAGTAGCGGCTACCACCCGCGCTCAAATTCAGGGCTTAATTAAGCGCGGCTTAGTGATGATAAACGACAAAACCCCTAAAAAGGCCGGGGATATGCTCAAGACCGGGGATGTTATCACCTGGCGCAACGAGCCAAAGGCCGTGGCGGTGGCCGAGGTTGCCGTCGAAGTGGTTGTGCCAGATCCTGTGGTGGTGGCCGAGACAAATAAATATTTGGTGCTCGAAAAACCAGCTGGTTTGGTGGTTCACCCACCAGTCGAAAGCACGAACAAACTTGAAATTACAAATTCTGCCACCTTGTCTGGCTGGTTGTTGCGCACATACCCCAAGTTGTGGCGTGTGGGCGAGTATCCAAATCGTCCAGGCATGGTCCACCGTTTGGACAAAGACACTTCGGGTTTGATGGTGGTGGCCAAAACACAGGCTGCGTTTGAAAATCTAAAACAGCAATTTAAAGATCGTAGTGTCGAAAAACACTACTGGGCGTTGGTTCATGGTGTGCCAGCGCGTGAGCACGAATTGCTTGATTTTCCAATTGACCGTGGTCATGATGGGCGCATGGTCGCGCGGCCAGTTATCAAAGAAGTTAATTTGCGCAATGTTTCGGCTTTGCAGCCTGGTCGCAGTGCTTTAACTGAGTTTGTTATTGCTAAACAGTGGGTCAATCACACCCTTTTGAATGTACGTTTGCACACTGGTCGCACACACCAAATCCGCGTACACATGTTTGCCTATGGGCACCCTGTGGTTGGCGATGCGCTTTATTATCAAAAGCAATATCAAAACGCAACCAAAAAGTTTCCGTGTCCGCGTTTATTTTTGCACGCCTACGAACTATCGTTTACTGAACCAGGTACCAAGCAGCGGGTAACCTTTACCAGTGATTTGCCTGCGGATTTAACTGCGTATTTAACCACGTTACCGTAAATTATGTCCGGACTTTTGGTAATTATTTCTGCACCATCGGGTGGGGGTAAGACAACGGTGATCAGTCGTTTGCTGGAAGAATTACCAAGTGCAGCTCGGCTTGTCACCACGACCACTCGTTTGCCACGTCCGGGAGAATCTGATGGAGTCGATTATCATTTTATCACTCGCGGTACGTTTCAAAACAAAATCCAAAAGGGCGACTTTGTGGAGTGGGTGGAGTTTGCTGGAGCTTTTTACGGGACTGATCGGCATGAGGTTGAACAACTTTTGGTCGAAAATCAATTTGTCTTTGCAAATGTGGATGTGCGTGGAAAAGACAGTCTTGTGGCGGCTGGGTTCCCATGCTTATCGATTTTTCTAATGCCCGAGAGTGAAGAGATTCTCCGAGCCCGTTTGGCTCGCCGCCCCCGTGCGACCGAAGCCTATATCGCTAGTCGCCTAGCCAGGGCAGCGGCCGAGGTGGCGGTGGCCCCCACTTTTGACTACCAGGTAGTGAACCGAGAAGGACAGTTGGCCGAGACATTAGCCCAAATCCAGGAGATTCTTGACAAATCTACCGAAACGCGCTAAAATGGCCCCATTATTACCCCTTGCGACGTTGGCTTTTGGTCCAACCTCTCCCTTAAGCATATCTATATGGAAGATATCCGTAATGACCTCAAACCAGGCATGATCGTGCGCGTGCACCAGAAAATTAAGGAAACTAACACCAAAGGCGAAGAAAAAGAACGTATTCAGATTTTCGAAGGTATTGTTCTCTCACTTAAGCATGGTAGTCAGGCTGGTGCAACCGTAACTGTGCGCAAAATTAGCGAAGGCGTCGGTGTGGAAAAAATCTTCCCAATCCACACTCCAGTTGTTGATAAGATTGAACTGGTTCGCCAGATGCGTGTTCGCCAGGCTCGTCCATTGTACCTCCGTACGTACAAGAAGAAATTAAAGGAAGTAAAATCAGCCAAGGCCGAAGCCAAAGCGTAATATTAAAAATAAAAATCCCTCGTCTAATTGGCGGGGGATTTTTTATTTGGTATCTAAAATTTAGAAGCTGGTATCAGAAAATATTCCATTTGGTCCTTGTACTCCTTTGAGTAAAATAGCAAATGAACCAAACGGTGTAAGGCGTACGATGTCAATTAGAAATGTGATTATAAATAAAGCAAGGAAGATCAATCCGATTTGCTTTGCTAGAGATACATTTTTGCTTTTTATTTTTTTGTTAGCAAAGTTCATTGAATATATGAATACAAACAAGCCGATAGGTATCAATATTGCCGGAGCAGCAAGGTACATGATCGATGATAAAAGACCAAATGGTACAAATAGGCCCACTATTCGAGCGATGATGCTTAAAATTCCACCAATGAGGCCGTCAATTTTGTAAGAAACCGGTAGCATCACAACATAAAAAATCGTGGTAACCACCCACCAAAACCAAATTGAACCGAGCATTTTTTCTTTCATACAAAAATGAAAAGAATTAGAGGGCTTCTTTTAAATACTTGCCAGTCCAACTCGCTTTGACTTTGGCCACATCAGCTGGGCGGCCCATAGCCACCACCTCGCCACCTTTTTTGCCACCTTCGGGACCAAGGTCAATAATCCAGTCAGCCGACTTGATAATGTCGAGGTTGTGTTCGATGATAAGCACTGTATTGCCTTTTTCCACAAGTTGGTTGAGCACGTTGAGGAGTTTTTTAATGTCCTCAAAGTGCAACCCAGTACTTGGTTCATCAAGGATGTAGAGAGTTTTGCCAGTGCTGCGGCGCGAAAGTTCGGTCGCAAGTTTGATGCGTTGCGCTTCACCACCCGAGAGCGTCGTGGCTGGTTGCCGGAGGCGCAAATAACCCAAACCAACGTTGCGTAAAATTTGTAATTTTTCGCGGATGTTGCTGGAGCTGTGGAAGAATTTAAAGGCTTCTTCGACGGTCATGTCGAGCACTTCGGCAATATGTTTGCCTTGATAATGGATATCGAGTACATCGCGGGTGTAACGGGTGCCACGGCATTCACTACATTCAATAAACACGTCATTGAGGAAGTGCATTGGGATAGTGGTGTAACCCTCGCCGCCACACGCTTCGCAGCGGCCGCCATCTTTAACGTTAAAACTAAAGGCACCAGCATTGAGGCCGCGTAATTTAGCTTCGGGCAGGTCAGCGTACAGATCGCGAATCAACGTAAATATGCCAGTGTAAGTGGCCGGATTACTGCGGGGTGTGCGACCAATTGGGGCCTGATCAATCGCAATGACTTTGTCGATGTGCTCTAGGCCTTGGATACTTTTGTGTTCACCTGGCAAAGCTTGGGCACGGTAAAAATAGGCATCAAGCGCTTTGCTTAAAATATCAATCACGAGGGTTGATTTACCTGAACCAGACACGCCGGTAAAGCAAACCAACTGGCCTAGTGGAATATCTACGTCGAGATTTTTAAGATTGTGAGCTTTAGCCCCTTGGATGGTGAGTTTAAGGCCATTACCTTTGCGGGTTGGACCGAGGGGTTCAATTGAATCTTGGCCTGATAAATAACGGCCCGTAATAGAATTTTTATCCTTGGCAATTTCACTTGGTGTGCCAGCGGCCATAATTTTGCCACCATATTCACCAGCACCTGGACCAACATCAATAACGTAGTCGGCTGCCTCCATAATCGCCTTGTCGTGTTCTACCACGATCACGGTGTTACCAGCGTCACGCAGGCGTACGAGCGTGGCAATGAGGGTGTCATTATCTTTAGAGTGCAAACCAATTGACGGTTCGTCGAGAATGTAAATGAGGCCAGACAAACCAGCCGATAGCTGTGTAGACAAACGAATGCGTTGCGCTTCACCACCCGACACTGTATTGAGGGCACGATCAAGGTTCAAATAAGAGAGGCCGACCTGACATAAATTTTCCAAGCGTCGCAACATTTCTTTAGTAATTGGTGCAGCGATGGCCAGCTCATTAGCCGTGTATTCATTATCTTTGTTTGCATTAAGTGTGGCGAAAAAATCGTGACATTCCTCGATACTTTGGGCCACCACCTCAGCCAAATTACGACCATGAATGCGAATATATTGATTATCTTCTTTTAAACGCCGGCCTTGACAGAGCGAGCACGTTTTTTCGCGCATGTACTGTTCGATTTCTTTTTTCAGATATTCGGATTTTGTATCGTAGTAGCGCTTGGACAAATGGGGGACAATTCCGTCAAAAGTAGTTTTGAGTTTGTCAAGCGTGTATTCAGTCCCATCGGTGCCGTATAACAAAATTTCCATGGCCGCGGCTGGCAAATCTTGTACTGGTGTGTGTACGGAAAAATTGTTAGCCTCAGCCACGGCAGCCAACAATTCGGCGTAGTGTGCTTGATTACCAACTAAGCGTGTCCAAGGCTGTATTGCACCCTCGGCCAGAGTGAGGCGGGGATTGGGGATGACCAGTTCGGGTGCAACCTCGAGGGTTTTACCCAAACCAGTACAACGCGGACAAGCACCGTATGGGCTATTAAAGCTAAATGAACGTGGTTCAATTGGTGCAAAAGTGCGGCTGCATTGTTCACACACTGGCACAGTGGCCAAAGTTTCTTCGGTACCAGCGGCTTCGTCGCGCAATTTAACAAAACCGTTGCCTAAATCCAGCGCGCGTTCCACTTCGGTGCCCAAGGTGGTTTTGTTTTTTGTATTTAGCACGGCTACAACTACGTCAATGTCGTAGGTTTTTTTGGTATCAAAGGCAAAGCCGCTTAAATTTTTAAGCGCCACGGCAACACCATTAATATACAGGCGTTCAAAACCAGTTTTTTCCAAACGAGATTTGAGTGTTTTAGGGTTTACGGCCTGGCGACGTAAAAACGAGGCAGATAGGACTAATTCGGTTTCGCCCTTAAGCTGTTTGCGAATGCGTTCCACGATTGAACCGGCGGTGTATGTGCGCACCGCAATTTTACATGTAGGACAATACTGCACGCCTAAACGAGCAAATAACAAGCGCAAATAATCGTAAATTTCGGTAGTTGTACCAACAGTCGAGCGTGGGTTTTGGGTAAAGTTTTGTTGGTGAATCGCAATTGTTGGCGACAAGCCCTGAATTTCGTCAACATCAGGCTTGTCCGACAAGTCCATAAATTGACGTGCGTAGGCATTTAAACTTTCGGCATAGCGACGTTGACCCTCGGCATACACTGTATCAAAGGCCAAACTAGATTTACCCGAACCAGACAAACCGGTGATCACGACTAATTTATTCTTTGGAATCGACAGCGAAACATTTTTTAAGTTATGGACGCGCGCACCACTAATTTTAATTTCAGACATACTTTAGTTGGCATGTTGCGAAACATGTGTTGATTATTACCAGAATAACTCCTCTTAAGGACAAATTTTGCTTGGTTGGGACCAACCGTTTTTTTGCACAGATGCCAAGTCATCGTCGGATGGAGTGGCCAGGTAATATCTATTTTTATTGAATGATTCGAAGAACTTCCAATCGGAGCCATTGCTAATGGTATTGAACACTTTATCGAAAGTGCCTAGTGTGGCGTTCTGGTTATTTGTTGTCCATGCTAGCCACAGGTTTGGATCAGTAAATTGCCAGTTTTCTTTAATTTCTAGTTTAAATAAATATCCCATGAGTGGGTGCTGACCACATGCTTCGCTTGAGGTCTTTTTTTCAACATTTTTGTAGATTACTAAATAATCAGGAAGCAATCCGGTATTAGTCAACCTGATGGTTTTTGATTCAACAGGTAATGCCTTACTACTAATACATATATCTTTGGATAATGTGGCGCTGTTTGAATCAGAATTTATACACACAGCTCGTAAAGTTGTCATTACTGAACCGTTTTGGTAGTCCAACCAATTTTTATCCTCCAACTGGTTTGTGGCCAAGCCAGCAAAAGGTAAATAGGCTTTGGCGCCACTCCAAATGTTGTTAATACTGTAGCGGATCACGAGATCACCCTCTTCGCAATGTGGGGTAATGTTTTGTTTGGTGTCTGGATCTTTGTAAGTAAATGGCAAGCAGATTTGATTTTTCTGACCACATTTTGAGCCAAGACACATTTGATTGCCGCCTTTTTCAACTGCGTATTGGTTGCCACACTGAGCATCAGCAGGTGCAGTGTCGTACTCGCCACCCTGTCCTGCGTTTGTGGGTATTTTGCCGGTCGCTGGGCCCATGTTTTTGAGTTTTGAATTTGCCAGTTCAGGGTTTGTGGCAAGCTGAGAGCAGTAGGGTGGCACGAGACCTTGATTATTAATTAACCAGATTTGTGGCAGGCGAAAATTAACCAGATAAGGATTGACTGTATTTAAAATAACATATGATAAGGCCAACAATATCAGTCCAGAAATTGCGCCAGCAATTTTGTTTTTAGCTGAACCAATTGCATCGCTGCTACCGCCACTGGCTGCCCACTGAAACCCAGCCACAATCAACATAGCCGCTGCTAGAATTCCTGCTGCCCAAATGGTGTAACGGTACATTGATTTAATAAACGTACCGATATTTTCAAATTTAGTCTCACCGCCAAAAGAGATTTTAGTGGTACTTTGGCCAGCCGGTAGACAAAAGCCGATTGGTTTTTTATTAACTTCTGTGCCCCCACATGCGGCTTTTGTACTGTCATCTTGTACAAAACCGTCGTTTGCGTCCGATTCACCAAGGGCAGGATTAAGGCTTTTGCGAAAATCAGCGCAATCTTTTTTAAACCAGCATTTCTGGTCAATAAACTGAGCATGAGTATAGTTGGGAATAACTAGACCAGCCACCAACAAGGTTGTCAGCAGAAAACGCTTCATACAAAAAGGTTAGCGCAATTGACTAAGAATGATTTGGTCCCAGCGAGCCGCGTCGGCAACGCCCTCGATGACCGCTTTGTTAACAAAATAGGTTGGGGTTCCGCGCACACCCAGAGCAATCGCTTCATTAACATCGGCCTCGATTTCGGCCTGATGTCGTTGGGACTGGAGGCAGGTCGTAAATTTAGCCTGGTCAAGTTTAAGGGTCGCGGCCGCACTTGTCAAGCCTGAATCGTCGAGTGCTTGGTTCTTAAAAAGAAGATGGTAGTATTCCCAAAATTTACCCTGGTCTTGGGCGCAGGCCGCGGCAGTAGCGGCAGCCAGAGCGTTTGGGTGGATACTGGTTAGAGGGAGAGCTTTGTAGACCACGCGCACGGCTGGACCATATTTATCCAGCATTTTGTCGAAAATAGGCTGGCTTTGACGACAGAATGGGCATTCAAAGTCAATAAAGGCGATAATGGTAACCGGGGCATTTGCTTCGCCCAGGGTGGGATTTGTTGGCTTTAGGTGGGATTTAAGGTCAGCGAGCGGTTGTGGACCATTCCCAGTTTGGGTGCCGCTCCACTGGCCAGATTGAAATTTGGCTTGGAGCTTGGTGATTGATTGGGCATCACCATAGCGGAATTGCCACATAAAATAGCCAACCTGAGCCAAAAAACCTAGAATTACTAGGGTAATTAAGCTAGTCGCCAACCAACGACCCCAGCGACGCGGGGGGCGGACAGACTTGGCACCGACCAGGTTAGGGGGTTGCGGCATAGGTAAGTGGCCTTATTATACCATAAATTTTAATTGTCAACAGTCCTGGGCTTAATTGACAGTCAGCCTGGCTTCTGCTAGACTGCGCCCAGCGTTTATGGTATAGTTTTAATGTTCTGTATGGTTCACACTATTTTGACAATTGCTAATTTAATCTCAGCTGTGCTATTGATTGTGGCCGTGTTGCTACAACAAAAAGGCTCGGGCATGGGGGCGGCTTTTGGTGGTTCCAGTTCTGTGTACACCACTCGTCGCGGTTTGGATCGTACTTTGTTTCAGGCAACTATTGTCTTTGCTGTAGTTTTCTTTGCTACGGCCATTGCCTTTCTCCTCGTTTAATTTACCCGCCACACCTTGACCGCAAGGTGTGTTAGGGAACTGCCGAGACTGTGGCTTCCCGATTGGTATCCAAAATCAGCCGCTTGTGGCGCAGCTTGCTTAAACCAAGTCAAACTTTGGTTACAGCTGAGCATGATTTAGCGATTTTACGTCGTTTGCGTGGTCGTCGTTGGCCACAATGGCGACAGTGGCGTCACTTTGTTAAATTACTCGATCAGTCCGAACGTCGTTGGTATCGCTTTGGTCAAACCACACTAGTAGTTGGTTTGAGTATTGTGCTGACCGCGGTTTTGTGGCTTTATCGCATACCGCAACCTGCGGTTGGTGGTGAATATGCCGAAGGGATTGTGGGGGCACCACATTTGGTTAATCCAGTCTTTGCACCGCTTAACGAGACTGACATGGATTTAGCTCGTTTAGTGTATTCAGGGTTGCTACGCTACGATGCGGCTGGAAATTTAGTTCCTGATCTGGCCACGGATTATCAAGTTAGTTCCGATCGTAAAACCTATACATTTTCGTTACGAAAAGGCGTTACTTGGCACGATGGTGAACCTTTTACATCACGCGACGTCGCTTTTACGCTAGAAGTAATTCAGGATCCAATTGTGGGCAGCCCATTGTTGTCGACATTTCAAGGGGTAAAAGTAGCGACCATTGACGATTATACGGTGCAGTTATCAGTGAGCGAACCAACACCAGCACTGCTGGCTAGTTTGACCACTGGTCTTATTCCAGAACATATTTGGGGTAGTTTTCCACGTGATCAGATTCGTTTGGCACCGGTTAATATTTCGCACCCAATTGGTACTGGCCCGTACATGATGAAACGTCTGTATAAAGATGATACCGGCTACGTCTATCGGTATACTTTAACACGGTTTGCAAATTACTATGCGCAGCCGGCCTATATTACCGACTTATCTTTCCAATTTTTTAGTGATTATGATGGAGATCAGGGCGCAATTCAGGCTTTGCTTGAGCGCAAGGTCGATGGCTTGCATTTTGTGCCAGCGGCTTTTCGGGAGCGAGTGCAGCGTAAACACACGGTTTTGCGCACTTTGCAATTACCACAGTATTCGGCTGTTTTCTTTAATCAGGACCGCAATCCTAATTTGGCCGATAAAGACGTTCGTTTGGCTTTAAACCGTGCTCTTGACAAAGAACGTATTTTACAGCAATCTGTGGGGGGCGAAGGGACTGTTTTGGATGGTCCGGTTTTACCAGGTTTCCCTGGGTACCAAGCAACCAGCACTTTTGCAGCTAGTTCAATCGATGAGGCAAACGTCCTACTAGATAAAAAATGGAAGCGTATTACGGTTGATGAGTACAAGGAATCTTTGCGTAAAAAATTCCGGGCTGAACGCCAGGCAACCGAAACTACTGTAACTAGCACACCGAGCGTTAGTACTAGTACAGCTGGGGTCGCCACTTCAACTCCGGTCAATAGTTTGAATGATTCGGAAATTGAGCAATTAGTCGAGGCAGAGTTAAATGAGAGTCAGTTGTTCTACCGCCAAAACAAAGATGGCCGCATTTTACAGATTGATGTGGTCACGGCCGATACGTTTGAATATCGGGCTGCTGCTCAGCTAATTGTGGGTTATTGGGGAGACATTGGAGTCAAGACCAACGTCACCTATGTGGCGCCAAAAGATATTACCCGCACTGTCCTAAGAGACCGGGTGTATGACGCGTTGCTGTACGGTATTATTGTGGGCGCTGATCCAGATCAAACACCGTTTTGGCATTCGAGCGAAATTGATTATCCAGGTTTGAATTTGGCTCGTTATAACAATAAAAAAGTTGATGATGTACTGACTAAAATTCGCCAGGCGGCAACCGTTACTAGTACTGCTGAACTTTCGGCTCAGTTTAACCAAATAGTACACGACGACTTACCGGCGATTTTCTTGTATACACCAACATACACGTATTTGCAGGGCGCATCGGTTCAGGGATTTGCAGTTACTAGAATTGCACATCCGGCTGATCGATTTGCAAACATTACTGATTGGTACACTAATACGCGCGGCGTTTGGACTCGTTAAAATTTAAACGGGGATATGGCGGAATTGGTAGACGCACTAGTTTCAGGTACTAGCGATCGCAAGGTCATGAGAGTTCGAGTCTCTCTATCCCCACGCATGTGACTTCGTTGAAGTCATTGAATCTAAGTCGCGCTCGCGACATTAAGTAGTTGTTTTATTTTTGGTATGTCTGAACAATTCAGTCACAATCGTCAATCGCGCCCACCGCAACGTCGTTTTGTACGTCGTCGGGTAGGCACAACCACGTTAGAAGCAGGGCCAGTTGTTGCTAGTCAAACTGCTCGGTCCGTAGCTCGTCCAGCTCGTCAGTATCCAACATCAACGCGTTCAACCCCAAACGCCACACGGAATTTTCAACGTAATTCTGGTGCCAAAGGACGTTTTGGTACTCGGACTACTGCAGCCTCGCCACAACGGCCAGGTGGTTATAGTCCAGCGCCACGCGCCCCACGCGCCAATGGCCCGCGTTCAGCCGCTGGCTACCCAGTTCACACCGAGGCCGAAATCACGGTGCCAGGTGGCAATCCAAACGCGCTTCGCATTATTCCGGTTGGTGGGTGCGAAGAAGTCGGTCGCAACATGACCATTTTTGAGTATGGTCAGGACATTGTCATTCTCGACATGGGTTTGCAATTCCCCGAGGATGACATGCCGGGTATTGATTATATTATTCCAAACATCAAGTATTTGCAGGGCAAGGAGCACCGTGTGCGTGGTGTCGTGTTTAGTCACGGCCACCTTGATCACATTGGAGCAGCCCCAATTTTATTGGAAAAATTAAATTACCCACCAGTCATTGCCATGCCTTTGACCTTGGCCATGATTAAACGTCGCCAAGAAGATTTTAACAAAGGCTCGGTAGGCAAAATCAAAACCATCGAAGTTACTGATGTGAACAAGCGCATTCAACTTGGTGAAATCACCGTGCGTTTTTTCCAGGTAGAGCACTCGATCATGGATTCGGTGGGAACAATTATCGAAACCCCAGCGGGCTCGGCGATTCACCCGGGCGACTGGACTATGGAGCGCGACACGAGCGGTAATACGCATGTGCGTTACGACCATTTGGCCAATGTGGCCCGTCCATCGGTTTTAATGCTCGAAAGTTTGGGTGCCCTTAACGATCGTCGCCACGGCACGTACGAAGAAATGTACGCTAATTTGCACCGCATTATCACCGAGGCGCCAGGCCGTGTGATTGTAACCACGTTCGGTTCTCAGGTGGAGCGTGTTAAGTGGATTTTGTACGCCGCTGGTGAATTGGGTAAAAAAGTCGCACTTGACGGCTACAGCATGAAGACCAATATCGAAATCGCCCAGCAGCTTGGTTACATCAAGGTCAACCGTGGCGTCATGATTACAGTTGATGAAATCGACAATTATCCAGATGACAAAGTCGTTATCGTGTGTACTGGTGCGCAGGGTGAAGATCGTGCCGCTTTATCCCGTATTTCGAGCGGTGAACACCGCGTGATTAAGTTACGCAAAAAAGACACAATCATTTTCTCGTCCTCGGTTATTCCAGGCAACGAACGTTCGGTGCAGCGCTTAAAAGATAATATCTACCGTCAGTCTGATCATGTTATTCACGGTGATTTGATGGATGTACACGTTAGTGGTCACGCCACTCGTCGCGACATTGTGGATATTTTGCAGCAGATTCAACCAAACTACTTCATGCCAGTGTATGGCAACCATTTCTTCCTCAAGGAAGCTCGTAGTTTGGCGGTGTCGCAAGGTTTCCCCGAGGAGCACGCGGTGGTACCAGATAATGGCTCGGTCATTGAGCTTGACGCAAGTGGGATTCGCACACTGCCAGGTAAGATTCCAACCGACTATGTGTTTGTGGATGGTTTGGGAATTAGCGACACCCAGCACGTCGTGCTTCGCGACCGTCAGGTTTTGGCCGAAGACGGTATGTTGGTCGTAATCGCCACCGTTGATTCCAAGCGTGGGGTGCTCCTCCAGAATCCAGATATTATTTCGCGCGGGTTTGTATTCCTCAAGGATAACAAGGACCTAATCGAAGATATCCGCCATAAGGTTAAGAAAATGGTGATTGAATCAAACCCAGCGACTTGGGCTGATAGTAACCAGATCCGCAACGACATCCGTGACAAAATTGGTCAATTCGTGTTTACTAAGACCGAGAAGCGACCAATGATTTTGCCAGTAGTAATTGAAGTCTAATATGAAAAAACTGTTTCGTTCCCGCACTGATCGCATGATTGCAGGAATTTGTGGTGGTTTAGCCGAGTACTGGCAAGTTGACCCATCACTCGTGCGTTTAGGCGTTTTGGCCCTCCTGTTTGTGAGTGGTGGTGGTGTGGTGATAGCCTACATTGCCGGCGCCATTATTATTCCTGAAAAACCATTAAATCAATAATTTATACGTATGTCTCGTCCAGTAATTTTGTCTGGGATCCAACCAACGGGGAATTTCCACGTAGGTAATTATTTGGGTGCAGTCAAAAACTGGGTGGATTTGCAGGCCAAGGGTGAACACGAGATGTTTATTTTCATTCCTGACCTACACTCCTTGACTGGAGATATGTCGGCCGATGAACGTCGCGCAATGATGACCAATGCGGCGGTTGAATTGTTGGCGTGTGGAATTGACCCGCAAAAAACAACCTTATTTGTGCAGTCACACGTACCAGAACACGCGGAATTGGCCTGGATTTTTAATTGTGTTACGCCTGTGGCCGAGCTCGAACGCATGACGCAGTATAAAGATAAATCCGAAAAACAGGCCAAAAACATTAATGCAGGCTTACTCACGTACCCAGCTCTAATGGCCGCCGATATTTTGCTATACCGTGCGACGGTGATTCCGGTTGGTATGGATCAAATTCAGCATGTAGAATTAACCCGTGATACCGCCCGTTGGTTTAATAATCGGTTTGGTGAGTACTTTGCCGAGCCAAAACATTTGTTATCGCCAGTACCAAAGGTGATGAGCTTACTTGAACCAACCAAGAAAATGAGTAAAAGTCATGGCGCGGACACAGTGCTTTATTTGTCCGACGAGCCTGCCGAGTTATTGCGTAAATTAAAAAAGGCTGTGACTGCTACCGAGGGTGGAGCTGGCGCACCTGGCGTGCAGAATTTGCTTGATTTGTTGCAGCATTTTGGTACATCTGAAATTTACGCTCAATTTGTAGACGCAGAAAAAGGTGGCAGTATTCGCTACGGTGATTTAAAGGCGGCGGTGGCCGAAGCGGTCGGAAATTATTTTGCCGATTTCCGGGCTCGTCGTCAGGAATTGCTTGCTAACCCGGCGGAAATCGATCGTATTCTGGCTGATGGCGCCGAACGTGCCCGCGCTGTGGCCCAAAAGACCATGGCCGATGTGCGCACACTGGTTGGCATTCGTTAATAAAGGTAGCCACATACAAACCGTCCGTAAGGGCGGTTTTTTGTTTAAAAACTTTCCTTAATGCAACTAAGTTGCATTTATCCACAGGGGAGGATTGACAGGTTTACGAAAGTGCGGTACAGTTTGATTATCTAATGCAACTAAGTTGCATCTGCTGAACAATGTCCTGAGACGCCGTTTGTTCGGCAGGCTTGCATATATGAAAACCGATCACATTTTAACTACACTTAGGGCGCGCGGAGAGCGACTCACACCAGCCCGCCGCCTGATCATTGAGTTGTTTGCTCGGTATGAAGCACCTGTGTCGGCCGATGAGATTCGGTCATCTTTGGTAAAGAAAAAGGTTGCTGTTAACAAAACTACGGTGTACAGGGAGATTGGTTTTTTGTTGGCTGCTGGGCTTATTCGCCCTGTGTATTTGCCCGGTAAAAGTAAATATTACGAATTGGCATTGCCAGACGAACACCATCATCACGTGGTGTGTCGTGATTGTGGTAGGGTGGAGGATATTGAAATTGGTGACGTAGAAAAATTATTGACCTTATTAGAAAAAAAATTAGCCAAAAAAGTGAAATTTGGTGATATCCACCACACCTTGGAATTTTTTGGTTGGTGTAATAAGTGTTATCGCGATTAATCAATAGTTATATGACAAATCGAGTGTATATAACGGTAGGTGTATTGGCAATGTGCGTAGCGATTGGCCTTTTGCTGCACCGCCAAAAAAATCCAGCTGTAATCACTCAGTCACAGTCGAATAGCACTAATGTAATTGTGGCCGCGACCTTTTATCCTTTAGCATATTTTGCCGAGCAAGTTGGTGGCGCACAAATTACGGTAGTTAACGCCACACCAGCTGGTGTCGAGCCACATGATTACGAGCCGAGTCCTCGTGAATTGGCTAAAGTGGGCGAGGCTGATATCTTGTTAATTAACGGTGCGGGCCTAGACCCGTGGGCTGAAAAAGCCAGTGTGGATTGGCAGAAAAATGGGCAACATGTTTTAGTAATGAGTGAGATCGTGGAAACATTGCCAACGACTGGGAATCATGATCCACATTTTTGGCTTGACCCAGTGCGAGCACGTCAAATGATTGGCATGATTCGGGATGCCTTAATTGAGGTTGATCCTACTCGCGCCGATGTGTATCGGCAAAATGCCATGGGGGCAATAGAGCGTATGTCGAAGCTTGATCAAGATTATAAAACTGGTTTAGCCAATTGTGAGCAGCGTGAAATTATGGCAGCGCATGATGCCTACAATTATTTGGCCAATCGATACAATTTAGAGCTGTATGCAATTGCCGGATTAAGCCCTGAGGCAGAACCGTCGGCACGCCGTTTGGCTGAATTGACTGATTTGGTAAAAACCAAAGGTATCTCGACGATTTTTTTTGAAACATTAACGTCACGACAGTTGGCCGATACATTGGCACGCGAGGCAGGGATAAAAACAGCTGTCCTAAATCCAATCGAGGGCCTAACGGCGGCCGAAGTTTCGGCAGGTAAGAATTATGATATACTTATGCGAGAAAATCTTGCGCAATTGCGTTTCGCTTTGGTATGCCAATAAAAAAACATGATACAAAAACTTGCATCGAATTTAAACGCGTTAATTTTGCATATGGCACGTCACCAGTTTTGAGTGACGTGTCGTTTAGTATTCCTTCGGGTGATTACGTGGGGGTGATTGGTCCTAATGGTGGTGGCAAAACCACATTACTTAAATTATTGTTGGGAATCCTGCAGCCTGATGCGGGCACAATTCAATTGTTTGGGCACAGCGTGCGCGAGGCCAAATCGCATTATGAGATTGGGTATGTACCACAAAACGTGGTGCAGACCGATGTGGCTTTTCCAGCCACGGTGGCCGAGGTGGTGGCGAGTGGGCGTACACGTCGACGTGGTTTGTTGGGGACGATGAGTCGTGCTGACCGGGCCGCGGTTGCCCGCGCCATCGAGTTAACGGGGGTGCGTGAATTTCAAGGAGCGCGTTTAGGTGAACTTTCGGGCGGACAGCGGCAGCGGGCGTTTATTGCCCGCGCCTTGGCTGGTGAGCCGAAAATATTAATTCTGGACGAACCGACCGTTGGGGTTGATATTGCTTCGGTCTCGCAATTTAACCGAGTTTTGGATGATTTGAATGCAATTGGCCTAACGATTTTATTGGTTTCTCATGATGTTGATGCGGTGGCCGCACAAGTAAAACATGTGCTATGCATTAACAAAGAAGTAGTCTGCCATGTGGCCTCACGTCAATTTGATAAAACCGGCACTTTGCATGATTTGTACGGCAGTGCGCACCAGACTGTAGCTCATAATCACTAGTATGGCTGAAATTATTCCAATTAGTGAAACACCGGTACTTAATCAAACCTTTGTTCGTGGGGAAATTTTGGATGTGCGTGCCATGGCCACGGGTACTGAGTTTGGCGAGGATATTGTTACTCAGCAATTGCGTGTGGCACTGACTTCGGGTAATGAAGTTGGCAAAGAAATGACCGTGGAGTATCAAGTGCGCGGGCAAGGCTCACTGGAACGCACGCTCCATGCCGGGCAACGAGTCATCGTGAGTCGGACCCAAGTTCCAGGGGGTGAGACTACCTATGCGATCACTGAGCCATTGCGGTTACCAGTGGTTGGCTGGGCTTTGGTTGGTTTTTTTATAATGACCATTATTTTTGCTGGACGCCGCGGGATTATGGCATTTGTGGGTTTGCTGGTCACGGCCGCCATTATTGGTTGGTATGTGGTACCACAAATAACTGCTGGCGGTAATCCATTTGTAATTAGTGTTGTGGCCACGGCGGCAATTGCGTGCACTTCATTATTTTTGGCACATGGTTTTAACCGGCGGACAACCGTTGCTTTTGTAAGTATTGTGATTACGATTTTTTTGGCAATTGGGTTGACCGAGTGGGTCGTGGCCGCGGCGCATTTAACTGGTTTGGGGAGCGAAGAGTCCTTTTATTTGCAATTTGCGCCTACGGCGACAATTAATCTACGGGGGTTGTTGTTAGGCGGAATAATTATTGGTGTTTTGGGTGTTTTGGATGATGTGGCCACTGCCCAAACTGCGGCGGTAGCCGAGTTAAAATCAGCCAACAAAACATTTGGGTGGCGCGAATTATATCGTCGAGGCAGTGTGGTTGGTCGTGAACATATTACCTCGTTAGTAAATACGTTGGTGTTGGCCTATGTAGGTGCCTCATTTCCACTTTTATTACTATTTTCTGCTTACAGTACACCGTGGTGGGTAACTTTAAATACTGAATTACTTACCGAAGAAGTGGTGCGTACCTTGGTGGGTAGTATAGCGCTCGTCGCCGCAGTTCCAATTACAACCATTTTGGCTGCTTGGATGTTTACTCGCTACCCCGAAGCTTAGTATGTTTGAGATTTTCCAATACGATTTCATGGTTCGCGCCCTGATTGCAGGTGTGGCAGTGGCAGTAGTGGCGCCGCTGGTGGGTTTGTTTTTGGTCGTACGGCGTTATTCGTATTTGGCTGATACACTGGCCCACGTATCGTTGGTTGGTGTGGCCATGGCAATACTTGGTGGATTTAGTCCAGTATTAGCCGCGACTGTAGCCGCAATTGTCGCTGGTGGCGGTATCGAGGCACTGCGCCGCAACCAGCGCGTATTTAGTGAATCAGTCTTGGCAGTATTTTTGTCTGGTAGTTTGGCTTTGGCTGTGGTGCTTATGAGTATTGGTAAACGATTGCACCAAGACTTATTTTCGTATTTGTTTGGTAGCATCACGACGGTTACTACTAATGAAGTGTGGACCATTGTGCTAGTGGCGTCGATCGTGGCGCTGGCGGTTTTAGCAGTGTTCAAAGAATTATTTTTACTAACTCTGCACGAAGAGCTCGCTCAGGCCGAAGGACTACGTGTGCGAGTATACTCGGTTTTGCTCATGGTTTTGTCTGCTGTTACCATCGCTGTGGCCATGCGTGTGGTTGGCAGTTTGTTGGTGGGGGCACTGATGGTAATTCCCGTGCTTACCGCGGCTCAAATTGCCCGAAGTTTTTGGGGAACAGCCGTATGGTCGGTGTGCTTGTCTGTCGCGTCAGTCCTGCTTGGTTTAGTGGCTTCATTTTATTTTGATATTCCGAGCGGTGCATCCATTGTGGTTGCTGCTCTTTTAATTTTGGTAGCCACGTTTGTGTGCATGCCTCATCGCCGTTAATATGTCTAAGAAAAAACTTGAAAAAATTCGTCAATCATCAGCAAAATTGTCGCACGAGGTTCGCGAAAAAGCGGTTGGTTACATTGTATCGGCCCTTGGTTTAGTGGCTGGTTTGGCTTGGAATGATGCGGTTAAAGCAATGATCGAAACAATTTTTCCACTGCAGGAAAATTCACTGTGGGCGCGCTTTGGGTATGCAATTTTTATAACTGTTTTAATTGTGTTTATATCGGTTAATTTGGTTAAGATTATAAATCGTACTCAGGATTAGGTCGGTAGTGGTATTGCCCAGCCCCTAGGCCCTGGTGTACACTAAGGGGACTATGATGTCTGAAGCAATTCTCAATTTCCCCAAACAATTTGCGTTCTCACCTGTGGTAGAGAACGCGGGCGCGCTGCGTCCGTTTACGCGCGTGTTAATTTGTGGTATGGGCGGCTCGCATTTGGCCGCGGATTTGTTGCCAATCTTGGTGCCTGACCGTCTGGTGCAAGTGCATTCGGATTATGGCTTGCCAGCGATTGATGATAGTGATCGGGCGCAAACGTTGGTGGTTTTGTCATCGTATTCGGGGAATACCGAGGAAGTGCTCGAAGTAGCCGTCCAGGCTAAAGAGCAGGGACTTAATTGCGCGGTGATCGCGGTTGGTGGACAGCTTTTGGCCATGGCCAAAGCCAATAACTGGCCGTTTGTAGCGTTGCCTGATACTGGTATTCAGCCACGTTCGGCGATGGGTTTTTCGGTGCGGGCTTTGCTAACGGTGCTTGGCGAAACAGCAGCGCTGGAAGCTACGGCAGAATTCGCGCAGTTTGATGCGGCCAGTGTACGTGCAGCAGGGCAAGCCTTGGCGGCACGACTTAAGGACCATGTGCCAGTGATTTACGCGGCGCGCCCGTATTTTGCGATGGCCTATAACTGGAAAATTAAATGTAACGAAACTGGCAAAATTCCTGCGTTTTGTAACGCGGTGCCAGAACTGAATCACAATGAAATGAATGGTTTTGATTATAATGACGCTTCGCGTGAATTATCGCGACCATTTCACTTTATTTTTTTGGAGTCAGACTACGATCACCCCATGAACCAGAAGCGTTTTGCGGTGTTGGCCAAGTTGTATCAAGATCGACAGTTCTCAGTTGAACGCATTCGGTTAAATGGTCGCAGTGCGGCCGAGGCCGTTTTTGCTAATCTTTTGTTAGCAGATTGGACTGCCTTGCACATCGCCGAGGCGAATCAGGCCGAAGCTGAACAAGTGCCAATGGTCGAGGAATTTAAAAAATTAATTCGTGTATGAAGTATATTTTAGGCTTGCTCGTGATTGCTCTTGGTGCAGTCATGGTGATTAAAACTGAATGGTTTTTGGAAAATTTTGGTCAGAGTAGTTGGGCTGAGGATAAATTAGGGAGCGGCGGCTCACGTTTGATGTACAAATTAATTGGTTTAGCAGCGATTATTTTGTCGCTTATGGCGATGACGGGCATGCTGGGCGAAGTGATAATTAGTGTATTTGGTGGTTTATTTGGTCTTAAATAATATGACATACCATGCTGGCAACGCGGTAATTGATCCGGAAATGTTGCTCGCCAAAAGTGGGGTGCGCGCTGGCATGCACGTGGCTGATTTTGGAACAGGAAGAACGGGGCATATTATTTTTCCCGCTGCCCGTATTGTTGGTGCGCATGGGGTTTTGTATGCGGTTGATTTGCAAAAAGACGTGTTAGAAACAATCGGACGACGTGCCAAACAAGAAGCCGTAAATAATTTGTATCCAGTGTGGGGTGATATCCAAGTGAAAAATGGCGTGTTAATTCCACCACAAACACTCGACGTGGTGTTTATGGTTAATATTTTGTGGCGTTGTCCACATCCATTGGCGCCACTGACCGAGGCCTTGCGTTTGCTGCGACCAAAGGGCCGGCTAATCATTGTTGATTGGGTGATGGCCTTGGCCTCAGTGGGTCCAACCGAAACACAGCGATTGGATTTTTCGGCGTTAATTGCCGAAATTCGTCGTTTGGGTTTGGCGATTCAAGAAGATTTGATGATTAGTGAATATCATCGTGCTTTAATTGTATATCGACACGATTAACTATGATACACAGGAGGGAAATCGGGGCGTGGGGTGAAGCGTTAGCCACAGTTTGGTTGGAAAAACAGAGGTACATAATTATTGCTCGTAATTACTACACGCGGTGGGGCGAGATTGATATTGTGGCACGCAGGGGGCAGTGGCTTAGTTTTATTGAGGTTAAATTGCGCACGCGTGGGCCTGGCTCGGCTGAACGCGCGATTACACCAACCAAACGAGCGCATTGGCAGCGCGCCGCGCAGTGGTTTTGTGTTAAGGAAAGCATCGCTGCAGACAGAGCTATTGTATTTGAACAAATTAGTTTGTATGTGGACCGGACTACAAAAGTGGTGCACTGCCGCAAATACCTCGTTTTCTAAAACGTTTACGTTTGAGTCCTGGCGTGTGGGCACTATTTTGGGTGCATTTATTGTAGGAATTTTGTATAGTTTGTCACGGGTGTTTTGGTTTGTTCGTTATGGCGTGCTTGGTTTTGGGTACGATACCGGTATTTATCGTCACATCATTAATGGGTATTGGGAAAAAAGAGGGCAGAATCTGGTTCCGTTCGGATTCGCACGGATTACTAATTTTTTTCGTTGGTTGGGAATTCCTACTGATTTTATTTTGATTGGTGGATACATGCTGGCCGCGGTTTTGTTGGGTGTGGCCGTGTATCTTGTTTTGAAAAAAAATAGCAATCGTCGTGCAGGTTTGATCGGAGTATTTTTGGTAGCAACCTCGTTAACACAAATTGAATTTTATCATTGGTTTTATTTTCGAAATCTACTCGCGGCCGGATTGGTTTTGCTTGCGATCGCGTACTGTGATCGACCGTGGTTAAGCGGTGTTTTGCTTGGTTTGGTGGGAATTATTCACCCGATTTCATTGGTACCAATCGTATGTGTGTTGGTAGTTCGGATGGTAAGAAATAAATTGTTTACCGTAACTGTGCTGCAAACATTGATTGTGGCTGGAGTAATTACTCTAATTGGTAATTGGTCGGAATGGTTACTGTATCTAAAACCATTTTGGCAATACCACGGATTGACTAGTAAAGCCATAACAACATCGCCTGAGTTTAGTGGCCAGTTTATTTCCTGGCAACAATGGTTGCGATGGTCGTGGCCATATGTATCTATCGCTATCCCGGGTATTTGGTTAGCACGGCGTACATTAGCTCTATTGTGGGGCTTGGGATTGTTGGCGATTGTGGGGGTGGCGGTACAAGTGTTGTTTTATCGTCGATTAGTCGTGTGGCTTGATTTAGCTGCAATTATAGGGGCAGCCATATTTGTGGAATATGTTTGGCAACGTTGGCGGTTGGCGTGGATAGTTGCCGGATTATGTGGAGTAGGTATGATAGTTTATGCGAGCATGGGTTTGGTACGATATGCACCAGCTATGTCGCAATTGGATTGGTTGGTAATGCAGCAATTGAATTCGCTGCCGCCGCAGTCTTTGGTTATGACTATTACTTCACAATATGCTCCGTGGTTATACGGATACACGAATCAACGAATTATTGCTCCGGGTATGCTCGATGAAAATGTTTGGAATCAAGCCCAGTGGAAAGTGTTTTGGAATACGCGCGAATTATCGGAGCGGGCAAAATTACTTACATATTACCCTGAGCCGCAACTGTATATTTTTTTGGGGCATGACCAAACACAGTTTGGAGTATTGTTTGATGCTGACCCACAATTTACGCCATTGTCGACACAGATTTGGCAATATACTAATCCTGGTTATCCACACAATTTTGATTCGAATAAATAATTAATTGTGCTGAGTGAGCCAGAGTGGTATAATGGGTCTATTATTATTAGGTAATTTTTATGGCTCGCTCTGCCAAGCATACTTCGTCTTCGAGTACGGGGACAAAAGTCAAATCAGTCACTTCAATTAAAATGGCCTTAAGTGTACTTGCACTTGGGTTTGCCTCTTTGGCCGCGGCTGCAGCTGCAACTTCAAGTCCAAAGCAACCGGATTTGGTTATTAGGAACGTGCAGTTAAACTATACGGGGTATTATTTTAATGAATTACCAGTAGTTAACGCCACTTTGGTAGTATCGAACATTGGCACGGCGCCTACGCCAACTTCTCGTCCGTTTCGGATTACACTGCAATCTGATTCTATAAAACGTTTTGTTTGTGGTTTTGGTTACTACGGTTGTCAATCTGGCAAACTACTGCCAGAAACTAGCACCGGAGGTAAATATTATATTGATATTCCAGCTGGCGTCAGTATTCCAGTGGGTGGTTCTCGAAAAGTTGAGTTTATGGTTGGTGGAATTACCAATGAAGCCGCACTAAATAAATTTGCCCTTACGACACAAATTAATGCCGCAATTGAAACCGCTGGTTATTTTCCGGAGTTAAACAACGGTAATAACGCATTTTCTTATAAATTTTTGACTAACTTGTTACTTGTTAAAAAATTTGTGGCCAATGATTTTATTGCTGGCTGGTGTGGTGGGTATGGGTATGGGTATGGGTATGGGTATGGATCTGATTACAGTGGTGGCTACGGCTATGGTTCTGGTGTTAGTTCTGGCTATGGCTATAATAACGCAGATTGCTATCCCGCTAGCCCTTCCTCGTACTCAGAGTGCGGTTATGGGTATGGTTACAATAATGCCCAAGGTTGCGTAAAGTTGTAAAACTACCTATGAGGTTATGCAATTCTTACCCCAAGATTTACCTGGTGTATTGCGTCTAGTTGGTTCGATTTTTCTGATTGCCGGTACAACCTGGTATTTGTTTGCACGACGTCAAGAAACCAGTGGGAGCAAGTTTTCGTTTGGACGCAGTAATTCGCCAACACCAACACTTGATTTGTACGCACTTGACCTGTCGCGGGCTGCGCAAGAAGGGCGGATTGATCCTGTCGTCGGACGCGATATTGAAATCGCCCGCGTAACCCAAGTGTTAACACGTCGCACCAAAAATAACGTAATTTTAATGGGTCCGCCAGGGGTTGGCAAGACAGCAATTGTCGAGGGACTGGCTCTAAAGATTGTGACGGGTGATGTACCGTCAGTTTTGATTGGCAAACGTCTTTTGTCATTACAAATTGCCGAATTACTGGCGGGCACCAAGTACCGCGGTGAATTCGAAGAACGTATTAAACATTTGGTGGAAGAATTGCGCGCATCAGAACGTACCGTAATTTTGTTTATCGACGAGATTCATACGGTCATGCAGACGCGTGGCGCCGAAGGTTCGGTCAATTTGTCTGACATACTTAAACCAGCCTTGGCACGTGGTGATTTGCAGTTAATTGGCGCCACCACCGAAAAAGAGTACCGGCAATATATTCAGCCCGAAGAAAGTTGGGATCGGCGGTTCCAGCCAGTGTTGGTTGATGAGCCATCGGTTAAAGAATCGATCAAGATTTTGCACGGTGTCAAAAAGAATTACGAAACCTTTCATCGAGTTACGTTTACTGACGATGCACTTAATGCTGCCGTGAGATTGTCAGCTGAATATATTAAGGGTCGTCGGTTGCCAGACAAGGCGATTGATGTAATTGATGAGGCTGCGGCCATGATTAATGTGCAAAATGGTAACCATGACCATGCTGCGGCCTTACTGCATGGAGCTGGGGCACGGGCGGCGACTGACAATGAGATTGAATCACCAAAGCTTGAAAAACTTAAGGCTAAATTGGCTGATTTACAAAATCAAGAAACAACCGTCACTGATGAAAAAACTTTGCGAGGTTTGCGTCGCGAGATTGTAAGTGTGGTAAAATCAATTGAAACACAAGAAAAAAAGGAACGGACTTCGGCTGGGTGGCCCACAGT